>CAZANK010000207.1:0-6627 GCA_964486235.1 uncultured Prolixibacteraceae bacterium
AACTGTAGGTACTCAGGTCGTTCTCAATCGACTGCTCATCACCGATGTCGATGAAGATGTTTTTGAAAATACCCGCCCGGCTGTTTTCCGCGACCGGGATCATCAACCCGCACTGCAGCATGTACTGCAGCAGCCCCACCGTTTTCAGGCAAACTGACTTTCCCCCGGCATTGGGTCCCGAAATCAGAAGAAGGTGCTTTTCAGAAGTCAGCCTGATGTCAAGAGGGACAACCGAGCGTTTTTCTTTTTCCAGGGCAAACCGGAGCAACGGATGAACAGCTTTCTTCCAGTCAATGAGGCACGAGTCGCTAAGCTCCGGCCTGATTGCACCCATCCGCGTTGCCAAAATGGCTTTTGCCCTTAAAAAGTCAATCAGCCCCAAAAACACATACTGGGCCATCAGCTCATAAAGATAAGGCCTGATGTCGTCCGAGAATTCAAGCAGGATTTTGATGATCTCTCTTTTTTCGGCATATTCCAGTTCCCTGATCTCGTTGTTCAATTCCACCACCTCGGCCGGTTCGATAAACGATGTCTTCCCGGTTGCCGATTCATCATGAACGATCCCGTTTATCTTCCGTTTCATCCCTGAGGCTACCGGAATCACCGGACGGCCGTCACGGATGGCAATGGACGCATCTTCCTCCACGAAGCCTTCACGCTTCGCTTCCTTTAAGATGCTATGCAGCCGCCTGGAAACCTGACCCTGCCTGGCCTGTAAGTCGCGCCTGATCCGCGCGAGACCGGCCGAGGCCTGATCCTTTATTTTGCCATAAGGCGACAGGATTTGTTCGATGCGTTCCTTCACGAAGGGGAATACCTGCACCTGTCCCAGCAACTTTTTCAGCGAAGGATAACGTTCTTCCTGCTGATTGTTCAAAAGTCGGACAATGGCGGTAATGGTTTCCAGTGAACGTCTTAAATCGAACAATTCATGAACCTCCAGAAACCGTCCTTCCGTTTTGATCTTTCCCAAAGCCGGCCTCAGATCAAAGTAATAGCTTGTCGGAAAATTCTCATTTTCGGCGATCAGCCGCGAAAACTCCTCCGAAACGGATAACTCATCCCTGATCCTGTCTGCATCCGAAAAAAAAACGATCTCATCGACCTTGTCCTGTCCCAGTGAACCAAGACAATATCCTTTTAAGAATCCCCTTATCTTATCAAATCCCGTCTTGAACTCAAAATTATCCGGATAGATCTTTGCCATATCAGTTTTTTACCACGACAAAAATAGCAAGAAATGCCGGCATCTCATTAGTCAACCGGCGCCTTTTCGTCAGGGAAACGCAACGCGTATTCTTTCCAGAAGCTTTTCACTTCCGATTTCATTTCCTTTCTTAACAACAGAATCCCGATTAAATTAGGAATTGTCATCAGGGCAATGGTAATTCCCGAGAAGGTCCAGACAAGCGTGGTATCGGTGAAAGCAGCCAGGAAAAAGCCGATCACATATAAGATGTGATAATAGATCTTCGCTTTCGACCCGAACAGAAAGGTGACAGCCCTGTCGCCATAATAGGACCAGGAAATGGCGGTCGAAAATGCGAACAGCAACAGGCTGACCGCGACAATATACCGTCCAAAACCCCCAAGCCAGCTTCTTGAAAAAGCCTCATTGGTCAGCGGTGCACTGTGTATCAATGATTTTCCGCTGAAAAAAACCTGTTCACTGCCCGACACCGTCCCATTGACCACCTTCACCGTTCCGGAGTAGGGCCGGCCTCCGGCAAATGCACGGACATCTTCGGCAACGGAACGCGCATGAAGAATGGTTAAGCACTCCTTTATTCGTCCGTTTTCGACGGTTAATTCACCCGAATACAAAGGAAGCTGTTCATCTCCCCGGAGAAAATCGTACAACTTGTCCGGATCGGCGCCTACCGGGTCATCACTCCGCATTTCTAAAATCCGCAGATCGGCTCGCTGAAACTGATTTTCAAGTTTCTCACGCCACACTCCTGACGAGAGGATCACCATCCCGGTCAGCATACAGATGATGACCGTGTCAATGAAAGGCTCAAGCAGGGCAACCAATCCTTCCGAAACCGGTTCATGGGCCCGGGCTGCCGCGTGGGCAATCGGGGCCGATCCCTGTCCCGCCTCATTTGAGAAAAGTCCCCTGTTGACACCCCGGTTAAAGGCAAAGGAAAACCCGGCTCCAAGAAAACCTCCCACGGCCGCTGTCCCGGTAAACACATCACGGAACATGGAGACCATTGAAGGGATGAGATTCTGATAATTGTAACAAATGACCAGCAGGGCGCCAACAAAATAAATGACCGCCATCATTGGCACTAGTTTGGAGGTCACTTTGGCAATGCGCCTGATACCGCCGATGATCACGAAGCCTAAAAGAAGGGCCAGTATCGCGCCGGTCACCACCTTGTTGATGCCAAATGTCGCAAAAACCGCATTCGAAATGGAATTGATCTGCGGCAAACTCCCTGTCCCGAATGACGAGAAAACCGTCGCCACCGCGAAGATGACAGCCATCCATCTCAGTCCCAGTCGGTTTCTCATATAGTACATGGGACCTCCGGCAATCGTGCCATCGTTTGTTTTCTCACGGTATTTGTGTGAAAGGGTGACTTCGACAAATTTGGTGGTCATCCCGATGAGGGCTGTCATTAACATCCAGAAAAGCGCAGCGGGTCCGCCAAGATGAATGGCCAGGGCAACCCCCGCGATATTTCCGGTACCGACCGTTCCTGATAATGCCGTTGCCAGTGCCTGAAAATGTGTCGTATCACCCACGTCACCCGAGCGATCAAACTTACCCCTTACCATCCGAAGGGAATATTTTAAATATCGAAATTGCGGAAACTTTAAGTAGAAAGTGAAAAACAAGCCCGTTCCCAAAAGAAGGTAGACAAACCAGTCGCTTCCGCCAATATGCCCGTCAATCAGAGAGAGAATCTCGTTCAGTCTGTTCATCCTAGATTATTTTAGTTTTTCCGGAATTGTTGCCTAAAGTAGCGCTTTTGATTGAATCGGGCAGGATTTTTAATCTAAATTTCAGCGGCAAAACCGTTTTTGAATTGGTTTTTATCTATTTTTGTCCCTGACAATCAAAAAAAAATTATGCTGCCAAAATTTTTACTTGCTGACAATTCACAGGAATCACCGGATACGATCTATGTCGTGCATACGGAGGAACCTAAATTCATTGTTGAAAGTGATATTGAAGATTTCTCGTCGAATCAGGAAATTCACTGGATAAGTGAAGCGCCCGAATCGCAGGATTTGATCAATTCCCTTTTGGAGGAGGCAGAAAACTTCCTGGAAGACGAATTTGAAAACCAGGAAGACCTGTACGATGATGACGATGATGATGTTTAACGCTGGTCATAAATCGCGAAAGGCTTTGCAGGCCTTTGCCGTTTGATCAGGACTGATTCACATCCTTCATGCTAAGTTGGATTCGCTTCCGGGAAATGTCGATATCCATCACTTTCACGTTCACGTGCTGATGCAGCCTGACGATTTCGCCGGGATCGCTCACAAAGCGGTTCGCCAGTTGGGAGATATGGACCAGTCCGTCCTGTTTGATCCCGATATCGACAAAAGCCCCGAATTTTGTGATATTGCTGATGATCCCGGGCAGGATCATGCCCACCTGCAGGTCGCCGATGCCAAAAATCCCGTCGGCAAACTCAAAGACACGGATCGTCTGCCGCGGATCACGGCCCGGCTTCGCGAGTTCTGCCTTGATATCCATCAGGGTGGGCCATCCTGTTTCCGCATCCTGCTGATTCTCCCATTGAATCTGGTCCTGCATTGGTTTCGATGCCATCAGGGCGACGACTGAACAATTCATATCCCGGGCTATTTTCTCAACAACATGATAGGATTCCGGGTGAACGGCTGAATTGTCGAATGGATTCTCCGCTCCGGGAATCCGCAAAAAGCCCGCGGCCTGTTCAAATGTTTTCTGACCCATTCGCGGAACGCTCATCAGTTCCTGCCGGGACAGGAAGGCACCATGATCCTTCCTGTAAGCGACGAGGTTTTGCGCCAGTTGGGGCCCCAGTCCCGACACGTAGGTCAACAGATGCATCGAGGCTGTGTTCACGTTCACCCCGACCAGGTTCACCGACGATTCGACCACCGCGTCCAATCCTTCTTTTAACCGTTTCTGATCCACATCATGCTGGTATTGTCCAACGCCGATCGACTTCGGATCGATCTTAACCAACTCGGCCAGCGGGTCCATCAGCCGGCGGCCAATTGAAACGGCTCCCCGAACGGTGACGTCATACTGCGGGAATTCGTCCCGGGCCACCTTGGAGGCCGAGTACACCGAAGCGCCGTCTTCAGACACCACGAATACCTTCAGTTCCCGGTCATACTTCAGTTTTTTGATAAACTGTTCGGTCTCCCGGCCTGCGGTTCCGTTTCCGATGGCAATCGCCTCCACCTGGTAGGCACTTACCAGCGAGGTGATTTTCCGCGCTGCCTGTTTGGTTTCCTGTTGTGGCTGATGCGGATAAATCGTCTCGTTGTGGAGCAGATTGCCCTGCGCATCCAGACAAACCACTTTGCAGCCGGTCCGGTACCCGGGATCAATGGCCAGTACCCTCTTTTGTCCCAACGGAGGAGCCAACAGCAGTTGTCTCAGGTTTTCCGCAAAAACACCGATCGCTTCCTGATCGGCTTTCAGCCTGGAAGAAGCTGCAAACTCAGACTCGATCGACGGCCCCAGCAAGCGTTTGTAGCCGTCACGAACGGCCAGTTCCACCTGCTCACCGCAGGCGTTCTGCACATGCACAAAAAATCGAACAAGGCGGTTCACCACGTTTTCCTCGTCCGGGAAAACAGACACCCTGAGAAACCCCTCCCGTTCTCCCCTTCTCATCGCCAGCAACCGATGCGACGGACAAGACTGAAGCGGTTCTTCCCAATCGAAATAATCCCGGTATTTTTCTCCCTCTTCCTCTTTATTTTTCACTACCACCGCGCGGATCACCGCACCGGTGTGAAAGGCATGACGAACCATGTTCCTGGCCTTTTCGTTTTCGCTGACCCACTCTGCCAGAATATCCCTGGCGCCGGACAGGGCGTCGTCAACTGTTTTCACGTCTCCTTTCAAAAACGCGGAAGCCCGGCTTTCAAGCGCACGTTCTGCCTGTTTCATGATGATGGCCGCCAGTGGTTCCAATCCCTTTTCCCTGGCGGTGGAAGCCCTGGTCTTTCGCTTTGGCTTAAACGGCAAATAGATATCTTCCAGTTCATTGGAATCATAGCAGGCCTCAATCCTTTTTTTCAGGTCGGGTGTCAGCCGCTCCTGTTCATCGATCGTTCTCAGGATCGTTTCCCTCCGTTTCAGCAACTCTTCCATCCGGGCCTTCGCCTCCCTGATGGCTCCGACCTGCACTTCATCCAGGCTACCGGTGCGTTCTTTCCGGTAGCGGGAAATAAAAGGCACCGTTGCACCTTCATCCAGTAACGTAATCGTGTTTTTGATCTGCAACTGACTTAATTGCAGCGAATCTGAAAGCTGTTGGATTATTTCGGGTACCAGCATGGTTTACTTTTTTTGACAAGCGAAGATACACAGAAAAGAGAAACGAACGTCGGCGAACCTTCTTATTCTATATATCTAACATAAGTTTATTAAACAGATTCAATTCCTGTCCGATTCAATTATGAACAACAAAAAATAGGAAACCGATTGAGTTTTCAAACATAGGTTTTGAATGATCAAACATAGCAATTAATTGATCAAAAAACATTAGTACAATTTTAGCTTAAAATAAAAGGAACTTCTATGTGAATATTAATCATAAGTACCCTATTTGGGTTTAAGTGAACTTTTTTTCATTAAAGCTTGTTAACTTATCAGGAAAAAATGCTATTTTGCATGGGAATTGAATGATGGCCCTGAAAATGGGCCTCAGGATACAGATCCTAATAAAACTGCTTCAGGTAAATCATAAACGGTGCACGTATCATGAAAGAGACAGACTCGAGAAAGTACTGGATAAATCTGGGATTTGAAGAAATCAGATTACCTCCGTTTGAAGATATTCTGATCATCGGCAAGAAGTCCCCTCACGGTCGTATGGGCTTGTCAAAATCGTTTCAATTTCTGATCCCTGATGAGTTTGAAGTGTTTGAAGTGGATGACCCGATCATTGATGCCGCATTTATCAGTAAACGGCTCCTGAAAAAGATTGACAAAGAAAATATTCTTGGCATCTTGGAGAAGAAAGTATTCCCGTTTGTCAGTGACGGTGAAATTATAAAAGTGGATTTCAAGATTAAAATTTATTATGATGCGATAAAAGGAGAACTCTAGTATGCTGATTAAAGGGTACTTATCTGGCTTTTATCATACGGTTGACGCATACTCCGGACTCAGTTCCATCGAAGACGAACTGCTAAGACGGAATTTTTTGGTTGTCTTTGAAGAAGGGCAGTTCTCCGGTATCCTTACCCCTGCAGATGTCATCAGCAAACCAAGAAAGCTTGTGATCGATTGTTTAACGAAGAAAGACGTGCTGGATGCCAACGAGACGATCCTGTTTGCCTGGACACAAATGTGCCGAAGTCATTCTTCGGCGTTGCCTGTTTTTGAAAACGACGTTTTTATCGGAATTATCGAAAAGGAAAATATCATTCAGG
>CAZANK010000208.1:0-6614 GCA_964486235.1 uncultured Prolixibacteraceae bacterium
AAGAATGGAAAAAGATGGCATTATCCTGGTGGTGGACGACAATCATGAAAACCTTCGTATTGTCAGCAATTTCTTAAAAGAAGAAGGGTATAAAATCGCGCTGGCACTCGACGGGAACAGCGCTTTTGAAGTTTTGGACGAAAACAGGATCGATCTGATTTTGCTCGACGTGATGATGCCGGAGATTGACGGTTATGAGGTCTGTCAAATAATAAAAAAGAACGACAAGCTAAAGGAAATACCGGTCATTTTTCTCACCGCGAAAACAAATCCCGAAGACATTGTCAGGGGCTTTGAGGCCGGAGGGGTTGACTACCTGACCAAGCCTTTTATTCGTGCTGAACTGCTTTTGCGCGTGAAAACACAACTGGATTTATACCTTTCCAGGAAAAAATTACAGGATACGATCAAAACCAGGGACAAGCTTTATTCCATTATCGCGCACGATTTGCGCGCCCCTTTTGCAAGCATTTCAATGCTTGTTGACCTCGTGACGGAAGATATCGTCAGCGGAGACAGTTCCGATATCAAGGAATTAATGACCCACCTGGGAAAAATTACCAGTGAAACGGAAGCGCTCCTGAATAACCTCCTGGTGTGGACGAAACTGCAGTCGGATGTGATTACATTAAAGCCCCAGAAACTGGCCGTTTCGCCTGTATTTGCAGACTGTCTGAGTCTTCTGGAAGGGAGCCTCCGGGGGAAAGGCATCTCCGTGGAATCAACGATTAATCCTGAGCTGACCGCCTTTTTTGATGAGATCACCATGCATACCGTTTTCAGAAATATTTTATCAAATTCCATTAAATTCACTCCCGAAGGAGGAAAGATTCTTGTGAATGCCGAACTCTCAGATAAAAATAACCTGACAGTAACGATCAGAGACACAGGCGTAGGAATCCCTGAACCCGTTCTGCGGAAAATCTTTGATCACAATGAGGCCTACTCCTCCCCGGGAACAAAAAGTGAACGAGGGAGTGGACTGGGACTAAAACTGATCAAGGATCTCACCGAACAAAACAAGGGCACCATTCGTGTGGAAAGTGAAGTAGGGAAAGGAACCCTGTTTACTGTATTCCTCCCTGTTGACTTACCATAAACATCCGCCGGCACCAATCTCAGTCCTTCTTATGGTTTTATGTGCCATCATTTCACGGCACAACTGATTGTAATTCTCGATCAAACCCCCAATTGATGATGTTTACAATACGGGGCTTTTCTCCCGCAGTATTGTTCGCTTCTTTATGTTCCTTCACCGGAGTGGTGCAGGAAAAGATTAAGGAGAATGCAAGTATTCCGATAAAAGGCAGAATTGTGTTCTTCATTGATTTCAATTTTATGAGCTTTTCATGAAATGAAACCGGGATTCGCCGGAAACCGGGCAGAAAGAGTGGGGTGTTAACGTGTGATAGAGCCATATCAGTCACTGAATCTTAAATCCTGCTTACCCGCAAACAACTAACCTCATCTGCCAGGGGCCGACCTGCGGGATGATAAATCGCTGATATTCCCCATCGTTTTCCGACGAACGGATAATGGTTTCTTTGCAATCCATATCATAAACGCGGACAACAGACTGCCTGGTTTTCAGCATCAGGGCAACATTTTCAGCCGGGTCGAAGGATGAATTGGTAAACGCCAATGCCACCCTGCCGTCCTGAGGTTCGCGCACCCACAGATTGATTTTATGAAAGGACCCGATATATGCCGGAAGGTTATCTTTTGAAAGCCAGCGGAAGACCGATTTCATCTGCGTACTCTTTGATAAATTTTCCATAAAAGTCCAGGGATAATAACCGGCAACACAAACACGCCCTCCCAATGAGTTTTCGAAAATTCCAAGAGTACAACCGGCAACTGCCGCACCGGTATAGTCGATTAGCTCCGCCAGGGTCCGGGCTTTGGGACTGACCATTTTTAAGGAATAAGCTGTACTCTTCCAGAACGACTGCCGGTTGTCGCGTTCACGGCCGGCAAATTGCCCGTTTAAGGGATGGCTGGTAAACTTTTCGATCCTGTCTTTTGTCTCTGAGCCTTCAACTTCAAAACCGGTCAACTCGCCAAACCCCATTTCGTTCAACTGCATTAATGTTTCAGCATCCATATAAACCCCACCCGAAAGCAAGGCCCTGATTTCTTCTTTTGAAAGGGCAAAGATATTGTCTTTGCCAAGCAGGGTAACAGCAGCATGCCCGTTTGAATAACAGGCGGGGAGCCCGATATTGTATAATTCGTGACTTACCAGCGGATTTCCTGAGCTGGTCCAGTTCCCGCTTCCGGGTTTCCCGGTTATATAGCTGTTTTTGTTCCAAAAGGTTTGTATGCCGGTTACAGGCAAGCGTCCCAGCGATTTAGCCAGAAGGTCGAAAAACGGCCGCGACTCCTGCAAACGTAAAACCAGTGCTTCAAATTCGTCCAGTGGTTCATCATACATCGAAAGCACATTGAAAGCAGCCCCGGTACAACCCGATGCGATATGCGAGCAAGCTTCCAGTACCACAATGTTAGCGGCTTTCTTCAAACGCTGGTACGGAAAATTTTCAATTTCCGACTGGATTGAAACTACTTCAGGCGGCAATACCGAAACCTGCCGGCCTGTGTCGTGCGATTTCCCGGCTAATTCATCGGTGTTTTTATCCTGGTAATAACCGCCACCGGGGCGCCAATACACCGGTGCATGTTCCGGCCCTGAAAGAATTTTTGCCCAGTTATCAAAATCGTAGCCTTCGAAAAAACGGTCGCCGGTCATAAAACCAAGCGGCATTCCGGGTTTGATTTGGTGTACCGCTCTTTCAATCAACCCAAAAAGCCGGGAAATGGTATTTCGGTTATGCTGAAGCCAGGCAGCCCTGGCCGACAATTTTTCACCGGTTGCGCCCTCATTGAATGCCTTTTTCAAACCTTCGCGTGAGTACTTGATCCCGGTTTCTTTTTCAAAAATCTTCAGGCAGTTGTCGCAAAAACAACCGTTCCCGATGGGCATATGCCCAAAGCGGATATCGTCGTCAATCCAGATATAATCGGGGTCCGCCTGTGCAGCAAGCGTATAAATCGTGCGGATATATTCCTGCATATTTTCGTCGTTCGGGCAAAAAGAGCCACGGCAAATCTCCCCGTCAATGTTGGCCATCGGGGTATAATTGCCTCTCAGCGAATTGTCGAGATTTTCTTCATGGTGCCCGACGGTGGTCAAAATATTGATTCCTGTTCTATAACCCCGTTTCCGGGCCTCTTCCATCCGGGTTTTTAAAACAGCGGCCCGTCCTTCAAAAACATCAAGTGGAACCGGGGCATGTGTGCCGGACGTAAAAAAAGTGATTTCGTCGGTAACTCCTTTATACCTGTCGAATAAGTCAAAAAGTTCGGCACACCGCTCTTCCGGAGCCCAGATGGAAACGCCGACCCGGAATGAAACGAATGCCTCATCGATTTCCGGGACTGTTGCTGCAGCAGGTTTTCCCGGGCTCGAACCAGGATTGCCGGAACAGGAACAAAACAAGAGGAAGAAGGAAAAAATGGAAAAGGCTATTTTCTTCATCCTTATAATTTTTCAGGATTAGTTTTAAAATCTTTCGTTTAAATATTTGCTTTTCGATCCCCTTACAAATTTAATAACCGGAATAATTAATACATCGCGGGGATCCCCAGACGGGTTTTTCCCGAAGGATGATTTTTTACCTGCTCGTTTGCTGATGGGGTTTCGCCCGAAACGGTCCATTCATCCGGTTTCTGCCCCTGGGGCAGGATCACAAATATTTCACCCGGCTTTGTTTTAAACCCGGCAATTTCTCCCGACAACTTAACCGCCCCCTTTTTAGTATTCGGCCAGGCCGAAGCGCTTTGCCAGGGCAGTTGCAGCCTGCAGGGATTTCCAAACAGGCTTTTAATACACACCCATTTGACTTCACCCGATCGGATTTCCGAAGAAACAATAAAACCACCTTCGGCATGGAGCGTAAACCGACCGTTTTTATGTGCGGGAAAAGCAGGGAAAACACGCAGAACCCCGTCGTAACCCTGAAGCAGCGATTCGTTCATTGCAGTTGCCAGCACCGACATCGATTCCATCGACATATGCCGGAAAGGCCACATCGGGAACGGGAATCTTTCTGCTTTGGGGGAAGCAGCATCTTTTACCATATTTGTCCTGAAAAATAATTCAGCATCTTTTTTAACCTCTGACTCTCCTCCGATATGCCCCCATCCGTTGCAGTAGATTTGCCATTTTTCAGGGAAGTTTGAAAGATTTGAATTCAATTCATCAGAAAGCCCCAGGCGCGCCATCACAACCGGAACCGGGTCCCAGCCCATTACATCCGTGCCGTACAAAAGTGCGGTGGTTTTCATAATATCGAACATACGGCTGCCTTTTTGCGACAACCCGATCAAACCGGACGGGAAAACCGGGGAAGAAGGTACCGACGGGAAAATCCCGTCTAACAATTTGAATCCAAAATTGTATGCCGAACCTTCGACCGGATTAAATACTGTCAGCATTTTATTTTCTTTGATTCCCCATCCTGCAGCAAAAATTTCATTGCCTGGCGACGGCTTACCCTTAAAAATCCCGTGGTTTATTTTATATACCAAACCATCGGCAACAATTGTGTTTTTATCCGTTTCCACAACGGGAAAAGGCGACAGGAAGCCAAGGATTTCGTTCCATTTTACGGCTTCAGGCAAATCGGTTCCGGCAATTTTCAGAGCGTCCAGGGTAGTTGAAAACAAAGCCCGGGCATACACCAGTTCAGTTAGCCCGTCCTTCAATTTAATCCATCCTTCGTAGCCGGTGCCTTCTTTGGCATGGTACAAACCGTCGGATTCTTTAACCAGTAGTGATTCGTAAAACCGGGCAGCTTCAAGCATAAACGGCAGGGCTTTTTCTTTCAGGAACTTTTCATCGCCGGTGTATTTGTATTGCCGCCAGAAGTCCAGGGCAATTTCAGCCACCGGAGTATGGTTTCCAGTCTCACTCAAAGAATTATATCCCCTCCGCTCGGTTACATCCGAGATAAAAGCGCCGCCGGCTTTGAAAATTTCCCTGGCATCTTTTTTTGCCTGGGGCAACGAATTAAACCGGAAATTGAGGTACGGAGTAACCAGCTCGTGGAAGCCGGCAGCATTCAACGGCCAGTACAATTGCTGCTGGTTCCAGTGGAAATAAAAGTTCCAGTTCTGAACATCGCGGTTCCAGCTCCAAAGCCCGTTGTTAAACCGTCCGGGGTATTTCCCGCCCTGCGAAGCATGGGCATAAAACATGGTCAGGTACCAGAGGTTGTTCAGGTAGTCGTCGCCATAGTCCATAAACGAACGGCTCCAGATCGATTGCCAAGCATCGGCATTTGAATTCTGAAAAGACTCAACTCCATTTGCTTTTGCGGATGAAAGGA
Source organism: uncultured Prolixibacteraceae bacterium (assembly GCA_964486235.1). Classification (GTDB taxonomy): domain Bacteria; phylum Bacteroidota; class Bacteroidia; order Bacteroidales; family Prolixibacteraceae; genus JBCFBK01. The sequence continues at coordinate 5,391 of CAZANK010000208.1, forward strand.
TATTTTTCACTTCGGCAACCGGCCCATTTTCTTTTGGCGAAGTAACGGCAAAAGCAAGCTGGGCATTTTTCTGCCGGTTCCCCGATAACTGAATTTTGGCGCGCCGTGAAAACTCGCGGGAATTTTCTACCGTTAAACCGTTATTCCTGATTACACAACCGCCAACAGCAAATGTGCCGGACGATAATTTTTGCGTGATAAAAACGCCGTTGTTGCCGGCCAGTGCTTCTGTCCCGTCCAGCCCGATGGAAGCATCGCGGTTGATCTGGCTGTACCAGTGCGAATAGGTCCGGGAGCCAAAATGTTCGAGAGCAATTTCGACCGGCACATCTTCATTCAAATCGCTGTTCAGGCTACAAAATAATGTACCGGTTTTGTGGTCGACAAAAGCTTTCAAGCCGACTTTCCCAAACGGGCTTTCCGATTCCAGGCTTAAAGAAGCGTCGGCCAGGTTAAGTTTTGCTTTAAAACCGGAAATGTACAGTGCATTAAAAACCGGGAACTTAAAATCAACAATAATCCGGCAGGCATGGCGTTGCGTGGTGCTGTAATCTTCCTGCTTTTCATCCCAGTTTTTGAACCGGTCAAACGCTGCATCGTCCCACAAGTCGCTTTTGTTGACAACGGCAATAATCTTTGAATCCTCACACCAGAATAACACCCCGGTTTCGCCGTTTCCGAGCGGAATGCCCTGCATCGGGTCGATTGGCGGGCTGAGGTAAACCAGGTCGTATTGCGAAACCCGCCCGGGCCAGGAAATATTCCATTCTGCGGTCTTCGGGTTGAAAGCCGACTGGAAAAGAGGGCTTTTATATGACGGAGAGCCTTTTGAAAGAGCAATATGCGGAAAGCAAAGCAGAGCACATATTACCCCTGCGAATATCATACATGTCTTTCTTTTCATCGATCGTTTTTTTTAATGATGGACGACCGGAGCCTGCTTTTCTTATCCGATCCATATCGACATTTTGGTTTAACTGCCACAATAGGAATAACTGGTCTTATCAGATAACCGTTTTTATTTCCTAAAAATGGTCATGCGGGAAGAAGTATGAAAAATGTTTTTCAAATCTTCAATGGTTAAAAACGTAATTTTGCATCAGTCCATGATAAACGTTGAACTTTTCCCTGAATTTTCAGTTCTGAAAACGACCAAATTTCAACCCGGTTAATTTCCCGCGGCAGGTTTCCCTGACGCAACCCGGTACGTTTTGGTTTGCGTAA
>CAZANK010000209.1:0-6596 GCA_964486235.1 uncultured Prolixibacteraceae bacterium
ATCTTCTCACCCAGATAAATGGACTTTCCCCTGGGGACTTTCACGGTGATATCCACTTCCTGGTCAAGCCAGCGTTTGTTTTCTTTAATCGTATAGTACGGATCAAATCTCAGCGTTGAATCCTTCTGCGTGAACGTATATTCAATATCCTCCACGTTTTCCTTTGCCGTTTCCGGATTGCTGCCCCGTGATTTCTTCCGGACCGTGACCACAAACTCATTGCTGTTGCTTTCCTCCACGTCCAGCCGTGGTTCCCCGACCAGCTTCAATCCTTCATCATCCGCAATGACCCTCATCCGCTCAAGATCGAACTGGTACCTGGATGACTGGTGCGCATAAAGGTCGTCAGCCACTTCCAGGTAGAGCGTCCGGCAGTCCTGGCAGTCTACCACCTGATTCTGACTGATCGTGGTCTCTTTACTGTAGTCCTTGATCTGACTCACAAGAACGACCACCACCGTGATCAGGGCGATCGCCCACACCGCCAGCGAACCAAGAAAAATCGCCCTGCTGTTCGACCGGAACCTGAAAACCATTTTTGTCCCGGCATACAGGATCCCCAGCAAGGGAATCCCGACCAACAAGGCGATGGCGATCATCAACACCGTCATGGAACCCTGTGCAATAAAGAAATTCGCGATTTCGGGCGTATGGAATTCGGGGCCAAAGCCACCGATCCAGGGAGCAGGCTGGAAAATGGACTGTCCAATCAACATTGAGGTAATAAATGCGAGCAGTCCGAAGAAAGCCATCAGGATCAGGAATACCCCTGCCACGATCACGATCATCCGCAGAATGACCCGAAGTACGTTATAGGTGACATCGCCGAACCGGCCTACCTGTTCCCGCCCTTTTTCGTAGGTCGTGGAATTCCGGAACCGTTTATAGCTTTCCTTGACCTCTTTCACTTCTTCTTTAATGGACTTTTCAATATTGGAGACGGTGGCTTCCCGGCCCCGCATCTCCAGCCGTTCGGCAGTTGTTTTTGCCTTTGGGACGGCGATCCAGAGCATCAGGTAAACCAGCAGCGCAATCCCCGCGCTGACCCAGAAAAGAATAAAGAAGACAATCCTCAACACCACCGGATCGATATTGAAGTAAGCCCCCATGCCTGAACATACGCCGCCCAGTACCCGGTGATCCGGATCGCGGTACATCCGCCGCTTTACCTTTGCTTCGGCAACCGGAGCAGTGTCGGGCGCAGCTTCTTCCTCCTCTTCAATAAAGTCCTCCGGTTTACCCATCCGGGCCATTACCCCTTCCACCCATTCTTCCAGAATGACATCTTTCCCTTCAGCCTCCATTTTTTTCGTAAATAGCTCTGCAATACGGGCTTCAATATCCTGAAGGATCTCACGCCCGTCAGCGTCCGTTCCGAAATGTCCGGTGAACATCTGAAGATAGTCGCGAAGTTTCTCATAGGCATCTTCCTCAATATGAAAGACACTGCCGCTGATATTAATTGTGAATGTCTTTTTCATCTTCTGATCGTAATCTGCGTCAATTGTTTGTTTTGGTCATTCGGTTTTCCCTGATTTAATCGCGGTCACCGCATCAACAAGTTCATTCCAGGAATTTCCAAGCTCACGGAGAAATTCCTTCCCTTCATCCGTCAACTCATAGTATTTCCGGGGAGGCCCCTGCGTGGACTCCTCCCACCGGTAAGCCAGCAGTCCGTCATTTTTCAGACGGGTCAGCAAAGGGTAAAGTGTTCCTTCCACGACGATCATCTTCGAGTTTTTCAACTCATCGATAATATCGCTCGCGTAAAGCGGCTTCCCGTCAAGTACCAGCAAGATGCAGTATTCAAGTACCCCCTTCCGCATCTGTGCTTTTGTATTCTCAATCTTCATAGCTTTCCCTTTCCTTCTTTCCACTGATGGAGCGCCCGGCAATCAATATCTCCAATAACGATCATCAATCATCCATACTTCGATGGCCAGGGCACTGTCCTGATCGGTTGCGAAACGGCTGGTAAAATACCGGTCATCGGTCATCCATGGTTCAAGTTCAAGCGGTTTGTCCGGCTCAGCCTCAAAAAGCCCGTTGTATGCTCCAAAGTAATCATCATCCGTCATCCACGCCCCGATCCCCGGCCCTTCATCCAAAGCCGGCTCAATCTGAAAGGTGACGGTCCCGGACGAAGCGGGGTTATCGCTTCCGGATGCAACCTTTTCACCCCGGGAGCCGGTTTCGGAACCACGAACCATCAGAACGGCCATCTTGCCATAACTGTTGAACGTTAAAATCTGCTTCCATAAACCCTGCGCACTGACCGTGAAACCCAGCAAAATGACGATGATAACCACCGCCCCGCTTCTCAACAGGATATTCCGCATCCTGTCGCTTCTGCTTTTTTCTTTAAAATTAATTGTTTTCATGGACGTAATCCCTTTCTGTTTTATTCATTGTTCTGCCCCTGGCTTTGAGGACTCTTGTTTTCACGAATAAGACGCAGCATTTTCAATTTCGTTGCATCTGTATAGAACTTTTTTTTATCTGCTTCTATTTTTAACATGGAATAATGTATTGCAAATATACAACCATTAAATAGTTCTATGCAATACCTAGTACTGTTTTTTTTGAAGAATTTTTGATTTTTTTAAACCATCGCGCTTTGGATTTCACAATAAGCTAATCTACAGTCTGTTAAAAAATGATCTGCTTTTTCAAATCTTTAGGAATCGGGTTGTTGTTTGCTGTCTTCACTCTTTTATAAGTCCAGCCTGAAGGTACTCCCGTCATTGCGACGCCGAGGCGGGAAGCAATCCCTGTCACGTTGATCAAGCTTTGTCGTGCCTCCTCGTAATGCCACGTTCATTTTTAGGCTTTTTTTGCTGAAAGCGAATCTTCCTTTTGTTTATTACTGTTTTTTTTATGACTTTTGTATACCCACCAGTACCCACCGGTGGTGGCTGTCATCGAACTTTAAACAATCGGTTATCATGAAGAAAAAAAACTGGCTTCTGACTTTTATTTTATTTGCTTCCACCTTCGCGTGCACCAGCACGTATGAAAACGTACCTTTCACGGAGATGGATCCCAAGCCCTGGGAAGACCCGGGGACCAGTCAACTGAACAAGGAGAAACCCCGGGCATCGTTTGTTCCGTTTATCTCGAAGGAACAGGCTGTGACCGACGATTTGTGGTCTTCGCCATTTGTGCAGTCACTGAACGGGACGTGGAAGTTTCATCTTTCACAGAACCCGGACGAACGTCCTTTTTGGTTCTTCAAAGACGACTACCGGATCAAGGACTGGGATCACATTGAAGTTCCGTCCAATTGGGAACTCCAGGGATTCGATTATCCCATTTACTCCAACGTACCCTACCCTCATGCCAAGACCCCCCCGCTCATTCAGAAGCATTACAATCCAGTTGGCTCCTATAAACGTTCCTTTAAGATCCCGGCCGGATGGAAAGACAAAGAAGTATTCCTGCATTTTGGCGCTGCAAGTTCTTTTGTCAACGTCTGGGTAAATGAGCAGTATGTCGGGTATAGCGAAGACAGCAAAACTCCCGCCGAATTCAACATCACCCCTTACCTGAAAGGCGGGAAAAACAGCCTGGCCGTGGAAATTTTCCGCTGGTGCGACGGCAGCTACCTGGAAGACCAGGATTTCTGGCGCATGAGCGGTATGACCCGTGACACCTACTTGCTGGCCCGTGAAAAACAGAACATCAGGGACTTCAAGGTGACGGCAGGATTAGACTCCACGTACACCAACGGGACCCTGAAACTGGAGGCCGAGCTCGTTAAATTTGATCCGGAAGCCGCGCAACTGACCGTCGAGGCGGAATTACTCGACGGGGATCACACACTGAAAAGTTACATAAAAACGGTTGACCTTTCCGAAAGTGCGAAATTGGTCCTTATTGCCGACGATATCCTGCCTGCCATAAAAACCTGGACAGCAGAGACGCCTCATCTTTACCAACTGTTTATCACGCTGAAAGATGCGGCCGGCGAAATTGTGGAAGTCATCCGTCAGGATGTGGGGTTCCGCCAGGTGGAAATCAGGAATGCCCAGTTGCTGGTCAACGGCCGTCCGATTGATGTAAAAGGCGTCAATCTACATGAGCACCATCATGTTACGGGACATGTGGTCGACAAGGAACAGATGCTGGAAGATATCAGGCTGATGAAAATGCACAATATCAATACCGTGCGGACATGCCATTACCCGCAACCGGAGATGTGGTACAAACTCTGTAATAGCTATGGCCTTTACGTGATCGATGAAGCGAACATCGAATCGCACGGAATGGGTTACGGACTGGAATCGCTGGCCAAACAGCCGGAATGGGGGCCTGCGCACATGTACCGTACCGAAAACATGTATGAACGCGACAAAAACCAACCTTGCATCATTACCTGGTCTTTGGGGAACGAAGCAGGCAACGGGGTCAATTTTGAAGCGACCTATGCGTACCTGAAAAAAATTGACGGCACGCGGCCGGTTCAGTATGAACGGGCAGAAAACGACCCCAACACCGACATTTACTGCCCGATGTATGCCCCGATTGAATCCATCGAAGCCTATGCCAAAAACAACCCCCAAAAGCCGTTAATCCTTTGTGAATACGCCCATGCCATGGGAAACAGCGTGGGAAACTTCCAGGACTACTGGGACGTGATCGAGAAATACGATGTCCTCCAGGGGGGGTGTATCTGGGACTGGGTGGACCAGGGACTCCTGCAGAAAGACGCGACCGGAACGGCATACTGGGCTTACGGCGGCGATTTCGGACCGGATACCGTCGCTTCTGACGGAAATTTCTGTTGCAACGGGCTGGTTGATCCCGACAGGGGCGTGAAACCATCCCTGCTGGAAGTGAAAAAAGTCCACCAGAACGTTGGTTTCAAAGCCGTGGACCTGAAAAAAGGACTGGTAGAGGTCAAAAATAAATATGCCTTCACAAACCTGTCTCAATTTGACATCGCATGGACCATCACGGCCGACGGCGAAACATTGACAACCGGCAAGCTGGAAAATTTGGAACTGGCTCCCGCAACCACAAAGGAGGTCAAAATCGATTATGCGGCCGATCCTCAGCCAGGAACGGAATATTTCCTGAATTTCTCGGTCAAGACAAAAACAGAACAAGGCCTTGTACCCGCCAAACATGAAGTGGCTGCGGAGCAACTTCAACTCCCCGTGTTCAAGGCGGCGGAGCGGGTCAACCCAAAAACATTCCCCGCTTTGCAGACCACCGAAAACGATCATGAAATGATCCTTCAGGGCGACGGATTTCAACTGATATTCGACAAAAAAGCCGGCATGATTAAAAGCTTCAGATCGGGCGATATGGAATTGCTCACAACAGGCCCTGCTCCGAATTTCTGGCGCGCACCGATCGATAATGACCTGGGCAACAAGCTTCATAAACGTTCCAGGATTTGGCGGAAGGCCGGCGAACAGCGTCGCGTGACTAAGACCACGCTGAAGAATGAAGCAGCGAACAAAGCCACCGTCACCTTCAGCTTTGACCTGCTCGACGGGCAGGGTGAAAAAATCGCGGATTACAAATCAGTCTACACGGTTTTTGGAAGTGGTGACGTGCAAGTAGCCAACGATTTTAAGATGACCGGGAAAGACCTGCCCGAAATCCCGCTCTTCGGCATGAACCTGGTGATGCCCCGCCAGTTTGACCAGCTCACCTGGTTGGGGCGCGGACCGCAGGAGTCCTATTGGGACCGGAAGACCAGCGCCTTTGTCGGAAAATACTCGGGAACAGTGGCCGATCAGTACTACGCTTACGTGCGTCCCCAGGAAAACGGCAATAAGACGGACGTCCGCTGGGCAGCAGTGACCAACAGGAACGGAGAAGGGCTGTTGTTTGCCGGCGAACCCCTGCTTGAAGTAAGCGCTCATCACTATATCATGGAAGATTTCGAATCGCATTATGCGCCAACCGAAAAACTGGAAGGAGGGAAAATTCCGCCGCAACGGCACATCAACGATGTGAAACCCCGCGATTTGACCTCGGTGAACATCAACTACCGGCAAATGGGGCTGGGCGGTGATACCAGTTGGGGGGCATGGACGCACCCGGAATACCGGCTAACCGACAAGAACTATCGCTACAGTTTCCGGATGAAACCCCTGAAGAGCGGAGATGACCCGTTAAAACTGGCAAAATTAGCTGCCAGCCACTAGTCGTGGGCTGTGCGTGAAAAAACCCGGGCAAAAGTTGTCCGGGTTTTTTCACGGGAACATTTCAGACATTTATGTGTTTTTTTAATTTGATAGTTATTCGTAATTTTGCCGCCAACTTCTTTGGAAAGAAAGGATGCAGGAAATGGAAAGAGAACGGATTCAGGAGATGTTGGAAAAAGACGGGCACATCGTCGAGGAAATTGACCCGCAACTCAAACTGATCACGGAGATAAACCGACTGAAAAAAGAAAAGAACGCGGTCATTTTAAGTCATTATTATGTCGACGGTGAATTGCAGGATATCGCCGATTTTGTTGGCGACAGTCTTCAACTGGCACAGGAAGCCGCACGCACGAGCGCCGAAATGATCGCGTTCGTGGGCGTTCATTTCATGGCCGAGACCGCCAAAATTATCAACCCCTCCAAAAAAGTCAT
>CAZANK010000210.1:0-6592 GCA_964486235.1 uncultured Prolixibacteraceae bacterium
TTCCAGAGGAATATTTTCGTCGATCGAAATATTATCGGGACCGCAGTCGCACATGACCTCGATATTCTGTTGCGCATGGCCACACACGAAAAAGGAGCTGTACCTCTTCTTCGACCTGACAACGTCAAAAATCCTGGTCGCAAAAGGACTGACAAACATGCTGAACGAATCCGGGTCGATCTGACTGGTCATCGGGTCAACGACCGCGATCACATCGCAACCCGCGTCGAGGAGGATGCCGGCGTGCCAGATCCCGACGTTCGTGCAGAAGTCCATGACTTCGTTCACCCGTTCCGGGTCTTCGAACATGCACATGAAAACATCCGTCCCCATCAGGTGCAGCGCCAGCGTGAAAGGCCCCGTGATCAGTCCGTACAAGGCCAGGTCGGGGTACTTCTTCCGCAACACGGCAGCCGCTTCCAGTTCAACAGGGATACGTCCATCTTCTCTCCCGGGAATCTGCAATTGGCTCAGCGCCACTCCTTCGGCCAATGGGTGGGATATCACCGCCGGAGGATTCTCCCTGCTCCAGGCCAGCTTGCAACCCAGGATTTCCGCCTCAATCTGAAGATCGAAAAGGACTGGAATCCCGTCAGGCCTATACCGCTCAACCGCTTGAGTAATTCCGTCAACAATGTTTTTTGAAGATTTCAGATAGGCTGCCGCATCCACACCGATCAGGCTGCCGCCATGAACGCCCACAAAGGGAACCCATGGCGCACGCGGTGTTTCTTCCAGCCGGAACGCCTGCTCCAGTAGTGCTAATCCATTCATGTATTTCTTGTTTCAAAGTTCATTCCTGCGCAGGCAGGAATCTTTTTACCACTGAGATTCCCGCTTCTGCGGAAATGCTGGTTCAGGCAATCTTCCTGTTTAAGAATTCCACCAGACCCTGCGGATCTGCCGAATAATGGTCAGCCCCGATCTTCACACAAAAATCACTGTTCACCGGCGCACCGCCAATGACGACAAGCGTGCCGGGGACGGCCTTCTTCACTTCCTCGGTGATCCGCTGCATGTTGACCATCGTGGTGGTGAGCAGGGCTGATAAACCAATGACGGCCCCGGGATTCTCCTGCACTGCCGCGATAAACTTTTCGGCACTGACATCGGTCCCCAGATCAACGACCTTGTACCCGCTACCCTCGACCATCATCCCCACCAGGTTCTTGCCGATGTCATGAAGGTCGCCCAGTACCGTCCCGATAATCAGCGTTCCCTTTTGTTTGGCGGCGCCCGACAGAAAGTGCGGTTTCAGATGAAGCATGGCTGTACCCATGGCTTTGGCCGACATCAGTACCTGCGGAACAAACACCTTGTTCTCACGGAATTTGATCCCAACACGTTCCATCCCGGGCATCAAACCCTCTGACAGGACATCCTGCGGATTGATGCCTTCATCCAGGGCCCGGCGGGTAATCTCATCAGCTCCCTCCTGTCCCTTCATTTGAGGCGGATAAGGGGAGGCCAGGTTAATTTTGCCGAATTCGATACATTCGGCCAGTCTCGTTAAAAGTTCATTCATCGTATTGGCTTTTTAGAAATTACCTCCAAAATTACCCGCTAATAATATTTCAAAAAATAGTATTTTTTGCGATAAAGATAGAATATCTTACTTTTATTCAAATTTTTTACGATGATCATCAAGAAACGCTTCAGTAAAATCCCGGATTACCTGATCGAGGAACAGAAGACCAACCCACTCACCAGGGATCTTTACCTCTGTGAACTGGCTGAAATTCTGATCAGGCGTGACACGTTGTGGTCGGCGCCTGTCAAACTGGAAGATCATCTGCTGATTTACTGCACCAAAGGAGGGGGTATCATTCAGATTTCCAACGATCTTGTCCCTTTTAATCAAAACCAGTATTGCATCATTCCCCTGGGCTTTGTATTTAAAATCCAGACCGCCCAGGTTGATCCGTCCATCTTCCTGACCTGTAAATTCAACGGGGAGAAGAGCCGGATCATGGAGAAAGATTTCACGGTGGTGCGCGATCTGATCCCTTCGGTCAACAACATGGTGGCGAACCGGGTGATGCTTTTCGATGAGTTGTTCAACAACCTGACCAAAGGATTTTACAACGCCAACTATCCTTACATTAATTTATGTTTCGGCCATCTGCTGGCTACATTTATTTATGCCAGCAGGACCAGCGATGACCTGATGGAAGAGCAAAATCCCGGGATCGTCCGGGCCATCCGGTATATGGAGCAAAACCTCAACCGCAAACTAGCGCTTGGAGAGATTGCCGAAGAAGCCGGCTATTCGCCGTCTTACCTGACTTCGATCTTCCGTATCCGGACAGGCTACAGTCCGCTGAGCTATTTCTCCCATTTAAAGATCGGCAAAGCCTGCGAGTACCTTGACTTCAGTAAATTAAAGATCAAGGAGATCTCTTTTATGATGGGCTACTCCGATCCTTACTATTTCTCGAAGGACTTTCAGAAGAAAATGGGCCTCTCGCCGCGCAACTACCGGAAACGGGTGGTCAGTTAGCTTTGCCGTTTGATAACAGCAGTGCGGCCAGGTTCCGGGCAGCCTGCATATTTTCAAAGTCTTCCGGGAGAAGGCGGTGTCCGATGTATTCATTGTAAATCCACGGATCGCCAACGGCCAGCACATACCCTTTCCCGTGCCGGCATTCGGCGATAATCGTTTTACCGTTCCCGGTGAGTACCGGTTTTGCCTTTCCGGAACAGGTCAAAGAAGCCACCTCCTTCATATAGATTTTCTTCACGTCTGTGAACAGCGGATGATCCGGGAGGTCAACAAAAGCGCCCATGTCAAACTGACGTCCTTCCACCGGATGAAGCAATTCCTTGTTAAACCGCATCCCAAATTTGGCGGCAAGCAGGTTAAAATGGTCAAACTCGGCATTGTTCTTATCGTTACCCATCAACAGCAACACACCGCCTTTTTTTACCCACCGGGCAATGACAGTGGCGGCTTTATCAGTCATGTAGTTCGGCTCCTTTGTCTCCGCGGGGGTGTCGGGGTCAACGATGATATAGACAGAGACCTCTTTCAGGGAAGACTCCTCCGGCCCGGCATCCAGTGTCAGAATTTCGGCGCCCTGCTCCTTAAACAATTCCCCAAATTGTGAAAACCCGCTGTCAGCCTCATCATCCCACAAATAATGATAGGGTTTGCCGGTCTTTTGACTGAACTCGTGATTGTAGTAATTGTCAAGCGCCACTTTTTGTTGCGCACAGGCTGCCGAGGCTGCCAGACAAAGGACGATACTGAGTTGCGCTGTAAATTTCCCTGTTCTCATGTTCTTGAATGTGATCGTTATCTTTTGCTCATTTCGCCTAAACCGGTTTGACCGTTTGTCCGGTAAAGAAAAAATAAAAGCCTGGCATTTCCAAATGTTCCTCTCCGGCAATTGTCCTTAGGGCATTTCAGAACTGGTTTTCATTGGGTCCGTACAATTCCTTCGGGACCTCTTTCATGGCCTGATTAATCTCATCTTGCGTCACCTTCTTCCCAGGTATAAAGTTCAACGATCGACCCGGAATGTACCGGAATGCGTTGAGAAGAACCGTCCGGCTTACCTTTCAGCTCCGGAATGGCCAACCCGATGGCCTTGGCTGCTCCCGTGGTATACGGGACGATATTATCGGCAGCGGCTCTTATTGCGGTAGTTTACTTTCCGATCGGGTGATCCGGTGAGATAACCCGGGATCACGGATCATTGTTAATAAGTTGTTGATAAAAGAGAATGATCCGAAACGTTTTACACTGTATTTTTACATTTGATAAACTTTAAGAAGCCTGTTAACTCATTCAGATTGTTCACATGTTTGATACTTACATTTATAACGACATAGAACCCGGTAAGGTCCGCAAACAATTTGACAAAGCGCTGGAACAACTTTCAAAGGGTGATTTTGCTTCGGCCGAAGTGAAAAAGATGTCGGGAACCGGCTACTACCGGGCCAGGCTGGATCATGAAAACCGGCTGTTGTTTAAGTTTGGCCGTTGCAACGGTCAAACCTGTTTGCTGATCCTGGAAATTATTTTTAACCATGAATACGATAAGTCCCGTTTCCTGAGAGGAATTGATGTAGACGAGTCGAAGCTGGTTCCGGTCAAAAACCGCCAGGAAATACCTGCCGGTGATTTCACGGCCCTCACCTATGTAAACAGCCGGAAGCGTCATTTTCATCTGCTTGACAAGGTATTGTCGTTCGATGACAACCAGGATCAAATCCTTTCTTTGCCGTTACCCCAGGTCATTATCGGCTCTGCCGGAAGCGGCAAAACAGCGCTGACGCTCGAAAAAATCAAATCGCTTACCGGCAGGGTGTTGTACATCACCCTCTCCCCTTACCTTGCCGAGAATTCGGCCCGGCTGTTTTATTCGTGCAATTATGAAAACGACAAGCTGGAGATCGATTTCCTCTCTTACCGCGAATTTATCGAAACCCTTCGGGTTCCCAAGGGAAAAGAACTCGATTTCAGGCTATTTGAAACCTGGTTCTCAAAGCACCGGCAAGCAACTAAGCTGAAGGACGGGCATAAAACGTTCGAGGAATTCAGGGGCGTAATCACCGGTTATGATATCACAAAGGAATATTTATCGCGCGAAGACTACCTGGCTTTGGGCGTAAAACAATCCATCTTTCTGGCGAACGAGCGCGAAACCGTCTATAACCTGTTCGAAAAATATCTGAATTACCTGAAAGAGAACGGCCATTACGACATCAACATCCTGACGCACCAGTGGCTGGCCCATTGCGCTCCGGTTTACGATTTTATCATTGTGGATGAGGTACAGGATTTTACCAACATCCAGTTGCATATCATCCTGAAGTCGCTGAAAAAACCAACCAATTTTATTCTCTGCGGCGATTCGAACCAGGTCGTGCATCCCAATTTCTTTTCCTGGTCGCATCTTAAAAGCATGTTTTACCAAAGCGACCTGAAAGGGGATGAGATAAAGATCTTACACACCAACTACCGAAACAGCCAAACGATATCGAACCTGGCCAACCGGTTGCTGAAAATCAAAAATGCCCGTTTCGGGTCTATCGACAAGGAAAGCAATTACCTGGTCAGCACCGTTGCCGGCATTAACGGGGAAGTTGTTTTCATTGGGGATAAAGGAAATGCCGTTGCCGACCTGGGACGAAAAACGCGCCGTTCGGTAAAATATGCCGTGCTGGTGCTGAGGAATGAGGATAAAGCCCGGGCAAAAACGCTGTTCCAATCGCCGTTGTTGTTTTCGGTGCAGGAATCAAAGGGACTTGAATATGAAAATATTATCCTGTACAACTTCATTTCCGACAATGTGGACGAATATAACGCCGTATGCAGCGGAGTGACTTCCGGCGATCTGCTGGTCGACGAGCTAACATACGCCCGCGGAAAAGACAAGACCGACAAATCGCCGGATATTTACAAATTTTATATCAACTCGCTGTATGTAGCCGTTACACGCGCTGTAAAAAATGTTTATATCGTCGAGCAGACAAAAGGTCATCCGTTGATCCGTCTGATGGAAATCCCGGAAGATGCGATACAGGCGACCATCAAAGAAGAGATTTCGTCGGACGATGACTGGAAGCGGGAAGCGCGGCGCCTTGAGATGCAGGGCAAGACCGAACAGGCCGAGGCTATCCGAAAGAACATCCTGTCCACAGAAAAGCCAAACTGGGAACCGATGACGCCGGAACATTACCAGTTGGTCAAAAAAGATGCGCTCAATCCGGATAACTTCAACAAGAAGGCAAAGGACAAGCTCTTCGATTTTGCCCTCCTGCATAACCAGTTACTTGTGATTGAACAGCTTGCCGAATTAAAATACAAACGGGCCGAGCGCTACGAGTCCGAACGCGCTTCATTGTTTCGGAAATACTATCAGCATTATAAGGAAGACCATGTGAAAATGATCGTTCCTTTGCTCAACCGATACGGGATCGATTACCGCGATGAGCACAATTTTACGCCTTTGCATGCAGCCGCCTATGCAGGCGCTGTTACGATCGCCAAAACGCTTCTCAGCAACGGCGCCAATCCTGATGTGTTGGACACATTCGGGAAAACACCTATCCGGATCGCGCTTCAGCAAGGCTTTTTGATCCCGGACTATGCCCGGAACAAACTGGGGAAGATCTATTCCCTGTTACTTTCCGATTCGCTGAAAATCCAGGTCGACGGACAATTAATCAAGATCGATTCCCACAAAATTGAGTACCTGCTGATCAACCTCTTCATCGCTGTCCAATCAACGATCCTTCAAACAAAACAGTATCATGAGGAGATGGGCGTGAAAGTAGATGACCTGATCGGGAGCATTCAGCACTTCTCCGCGGCAGTGATGCCCGCCTACCGCAAAAAACGCGGGTATCTGTTGTCTCTCCTGGCAAAGCATGAACTTGACAGCCGGAATCAATACAACAAAAAAATCTTTAAACGAATCAGCAGAGGGTATTACCTGCTTAATCCGGAGTTGAAAATCCTGCACAACGAAGATTGGATGTCGATAGCCGGAATTTTTAGCAGTCAGGACGTCTCCCAGGAAGAAATCCGCGAACAATCCTGGAAAAAAGCGGTAAAGGAAGCGGAAGAACATCGCAAAAGAAT
>CAZANK010000211.1:0-6586 GCA_964486235.1 uncultured Prolixibacteraceae bacterium
TACACTCAAAGTCTAATTCTTTAGCACTCTTTGTTCATTCGTACCTCAACGCTTCCACCGGATTCCGCGTGGCGGCTTTCCAGCTTTGCCAGCTTACCGTGAGCAGGGCAATTCCAAGAGCCAGCAAGCCGGCCAGCGCAAAGATCCACCAGCTCAGCTCAGTTTTATAGGCAAAATTCTCCAGCCATTTGTGCATAGCGTACCAGGCAACAGGGGTGGCAATGGCAAAAGCAATGACCACCCATTTCACAAAGTCCTTGTTCAGCATGGCCATTACTTCGGAGATCCGGGCGCCGTTCACTTTGCGGATACCGATCTCCTTCACTCTTGTTTTTATACTATAAATTGAAATTCCAAATAGACCGATACAGGAAACAAACAGGGCTAGTAATACAAATAAACTAAGTACATTTGAGAATATTCGCTCCTTTTGATACATCATATCCAATGATTCATTTAAGAAATGGATATCTATTGGCCTATCATCGAAAGTTTCTTTATAAGACGATTTAATATAGGACAGAGCATCGGAAATAATAATAGGATCGGGAGAAGAAATACGAACAACTCCATAGTTGGTATATGGAGCTAAGCGAATTGCCAAGGGTCCGGTTTGATGGTATAATGATTCAATTTGAAAGTCTTTGACAACACCAATAACTAATCTGTTATCCAACATAATCTGATCATTCAAAGTGCCAATATCAAAAGCTTTTGCAAATGATTCGTTAATGATGACAACATCTTTATCTCCTTCCCGAAAATTCCGCCCCTGAACCATTATCATTCCCATCGTTGAGAGGTAATGATAATCGGAATTTATGGTTATGTATTTTACTATCTTCTTTTCTCCTTTAAATGATAAATCAGCTCCGGTACGAGATAATTGCATACCAGGCAACCCATCGGTCACGCTAAAGTTTTGAATTGATGCATGTTGAACCAATTTACTGTACAGTACCTCATTTTTATTTTTGTCATTTTTTAATGGAAAATATACAAGGTTTTCTTTTTGAAAACCAAGATCTTTCATCTCAATAAACCTGATTTGCTTATTAACAGTAATGATTGCTGCAATTAAGGCAATCGCAATTACAAATTGGATTGATGTGATTCCCAGCTTATACTTACCTTGCTGAATAGACAAAGATTTTTGTCCCTTCAAGGTTTGGACAGGATTTAGCCGGAGAATATGGCTTCCGGAAATAATTCCGGCGATCAACCCGATAAAAATTACCCCGGCAAACAACAGAATAATAAATAGTGGTGAGTGTAAAATGCTAAGAATATTCAAAAGATTATAATTTGTGACAAATAATGATGTCACTTTAACTAATGCAATCGAAAGTAAAAAACTGGCAAATGTGATGAGTATTGATTCGGTCACAAATATCGAAAGAATCTTTTTTCGAGAACTACCGTTGATTTGCCTAATGCCAATTTCTTTTGTTCTTTGTAAGCCTTGGGCTTTTGACAGATTAATAAAGTTGATAACTGCAATAAACAAAATCAAAATAGAAACTGAAATAAAGACCATTACTGTCTGAAAACTACCATGTTTGAGATGCTCAAGAATAGAAGGTTCATGAAAATAAAGATCAGAATAAGGAATAAACGAAACTTTATTTGTAAAATCCATTCCTATTTTTTTTGCAAAACGTTCATTTAAAACTGTAGAAGTTTCTTTCTCAAGTTTTACTAAATCCGCATTGGGAGAAAGCTGGAAATAGCAGAAAAAATCAAATTGCACCCACCGTTCTTCGTACGAGATGTTTTCAGCTTGAAATTTGCCCTGCAAACTGGCGACAGATTGGAAATAATTTAGTGCATCTTCAGGGATATCTTCAATAACAGCCTCGACCTCTAATAGTCTGTTATTGTCCAGCTTTACCGTTTTTCCAACAGGATCAGTGTTTCCAAATATTCGTAAGGATTCACCTTTTGTCAGAATCAAACCATTAGGATTATCTAAAGCATGGCTTAAATCGCCGGAAATAGGTTTATGCTTGAATATTTTAAAATAAGATGAGTCTGCATAAAAAAGATTTTTAACAATATATTTTTCATCTCCGTTTTCAAGAGTATTTAACCCATTAGTCCCTGTAAAAGCGTCAGCTTGGTTCACGAAGTCAATAACATCGCCAAATTTATTTTTTAGGTAATTTCCCAGAGGGTATGGAGTCAGTCCGATATGTCCGAACTCAGTATCTGATTCAATTCGGTAGATATTTTGTGCATTGGGTATTTCTTTGCCACGGTTAAGTTCTGAAACGACAAAAGCAGCAATTACAGCAACTGAAGCAATGCCAATTGTTAATCCCAATAAATTAATCAACATTGTTAGTTTGTTACGTTTCTGAGTCCGTAATACTGTCTTTAGCTCATTAAAATTCATAATACTGCTTTTTAAGATTATTCATATCGTAACGCTTCCACCGGATTACGTGTAGCGGCTTTCCAGCTTTGCCAGCTTACCGTGAGCAGCGCAATTCCTAACGCCAGTACCCCAGCCAGGGCAAAGATCCACCAGCTCAGCTCGGTTTTATAGGCAAAGTTCTCCAACCATTTGGTCATGGCATACCAGGCAATGGGTGTAGCAACGACAAAGGCAATGATCACCCACCTTACAAAATCTTTGTTAAGCATGGCCATTACTTCTGAGATCCGGGCGCCGTTTACTTTACGGATGCCGATTTCCTTGGTACGGTTCTCAACAATAAAAAGGCTCATGCCTAAAAGTCCCATACACGAAATAAATATGGAGATCGCGGCAAACAGGTTGAAGGTTTTCAGAAACTTCTTTTCAGAACGGTACATATTTTGGAGATCTTCATCCAAAAAACGTATATCAAAAGGGATATCGATCGAGTACTTATCCCATACTCTTTTAATCTTATGAATCGCAGTTTCTGTCTGGGAAAATGATTTGGTATTCATTTTAAGGTTCAGGATGCTGCAGTCGTCCGGTTGTAACATCAATATCAGCGGGTCCATGGGATAATGCAGAGACCGGTAGTTGAAATCCTTGACAATACCCACTATATTACCTGAGTTGTCTCCCTTTCCATAGGCAATTCTGGCTTTTAACGGATCATCCAGCCCAAATTCCCTCGCTGCGGTTTCATTGATCACCACGGGGTAATGTAAAGCGAAAGAAACCTGTTTGAAAGATTCTCCTTTGACGATCTCCAATCCAAATAATTCAATAAAATCTTCCGAGACATTGATCGCATGATACTTTACCCTTCTCGACTCACTGCCAGAAATTAAAGCAATGGCATTATCTCCACGATTGGCATCCCCGGGAACCAATGAGCTAAATGCAACATTTTCTACCTCCGGTATCCGCATTAATTCTTCCCTCAGTGTCTTTTTCCTGTCATCAAGATTGGCCGGCAGATAAAAATAAATCATTTTTTCTTTGTCAAATCCGACCTGATTGCCGGTTAAAACTCCTACCTGTTCCAAAATAACCAAGGAACAGATCATCAGAACGATGGTGATCACAAACTGAGCAACGGTAAGCAAGCTTCGCGAGTGCGACCGGCTTAGGCCGGACACATTTATTTTCCTTGCAGATCGGAGAGACATCCGGGAAGACAACAAATACGAAGGGAGAATGCCGGTGATAACTCCCACGAACGGGACCAGCAGGGCACATTTCATCAGATTCTGGAAGCTGAAAATGCCCGATACAGAGAATGACGACCCGGTAAGGTCGTTAAATGCCGGCAGAACGATGAAAATAAACAGACAGGCCAGCAAAAATGACATAAAGCTCAGCAAGAGGGACTCCAGTACCAATTGAACAAAGATCCATCCCTTCGGTGCGCCGATCGTTTTCCGGATATTGAACTTTTTTAATCGCTCGCAGGACTGGGCTGTTGTAAGGTTAACCTGGTTTATGCAGGCAATAACCGGGATCAATAACCCGATGATCAGGATGAGTATCAGCTTATATTTATTGGTATGCTTTAACAGGTCATCAGAATAACCGGTACTGGTGTCAAAATACAATTCACTCAGGGGTTTGAGACGATAGGGCAAATCATCTTCCAGTACCCACTCAGGGGCATGGGCTTTCATAAGCTCATTCATCTTATCCGTAAGGGTGCTAAGCTTTTGGACATCTTTAATTTTTACAAAACTCAGATAGATGATTTGCCCCCAATGATCTTTACCTTGTTTATACCATTCTACAATGTCCAGGGATGATACGGAGATAATCCCGTCGAATTTTAAGGATGAATTCTGCGGATAGTCTTTGATGACGGCAGTAACAGTCAGCAATAGTGATCCCCATTCATCAGAATGATACTGAATGGCCTTACCCACCGATTCAGCTTCTCCGAACAGCTTCCGGGCAGTGATCTCCGTTAATACAACCGAATTGGGGTGTTCAAGACATTCTGAAGCATTGCCTGTCAACGTGTCAAACTGAAAAATATCTTTAAAATCATTGTTGGCAAAAATGATCTTTCCCGGATCAAATTGTTTTCCGTTTACCTCGAATGTAGCCAGGTTCGACCAGTCAGCATGCATCACAGCGATCTTGTCAAACTCCGGGATCTGTTCTTTAAACAGCCGGTTCGCCTGATCACTGTTATAGGCGCCAAATTTATTCTCAATCCGGCAAATTCGGTTATAGTTTTCCTGGAATTTGTCTGTCTTAAATTCCTTATCCACATACAGGGTGATCAGGATAAAAGAAGCAAGTCCGATAGCAAGACCAAAAATATTGATCAAAGAAACGATCTTCTTTTTTATCAGGCTCCTGATAATGAACTTAATTTCATGGATGAGCATCTTATTGATCTTTCGCTTTTATACCAAATCTTGTCAAAAAAGATACCTTTTTTATAATAAGCTCACAATCAACCAATACAGAAAATGGTAATTTTAAGGACGTCTAATTTTTTTACACTCAGAGTCTAATTTTTTAGCACAATTAAGGTACATAGGCAAAACTGAGGTCAAGTAGTAATGTTATATAAGGAGATTTAACATGGCATGACAACAATGACACAAAAGCAAGCGAAAGATAAATTCCAAACAATTTCTTGCTCAGACCCGACAACAGGATCAAGATTAGCTCTCCAGATACTCCACTTTTTAAATTCTATCCCCAAACCGCTGTTTTAGTGGTGTTGAACGCTATTGCCAGCTTTTAAAGCCATTTCCGGAGTAGCGCACGATCTGCGATTAATAATGGCTGACAACGTTTTTCGAGTAGTCCAAAGCCAGTGCTTCCAGTACATCTGCTTCAGTAAGAAAAGGAAAATCTTCTAACAATTCTTTTATAGACATACCGGAAGAAAGGTAGTCCAGTATACTGGCTACAGGCATCCTCGTACCATCAATTCGTGGCTTACCAAAGCAAATTTCAGAATTGATGCTAATGCGTTTAAATTCAGGATGTTTTATTTCCATGAAACAAAATTACAAAAAAAAAGACTTACCAATGTGTTTATTAATTTATTGTTATCGGATGCATCATTCATACCTCAGCGCTTCAACCGGATTCCTGGTGGCGGCTTTCCAGCTTACGGTTAGCAGAGCGATTCCCAGCGCCAGTAGTCCGGCCAGGACAAAGATCCACGAGCTCAGGCTGGTTTTGTAAGCGAAGTTTTCGAGCCATTTGTTCATGGCGTAGTATGCAATGGGCACAGCAATAGCAAAAGCAATGACCACCCATTTCACAAAGTCCTTGTTGAGCATCGCCATGACTTCAGATACCCGGGCTCCATTCACTTTTCGGATGCCGATTTTCCTGAAAGTGCATTTTTGAAAATATATCTGTGTTTTTTGTACTTTTGCTAATAGTGAAAAGAATTTGAATATGAAAGCAATAAGCATACAGGTAAAAAACGAAACAGCAGAAAAAATTGAGCGACTACCTGATAATAAAAAAATGGAGTTATCGCAGATGATTGACTTATGGGTTTCGGGGCCAAAACCTATTTTGCAGGTAATGGAAGAGCTTGGCAAATACGCCGCAAAACAAGGGCTGACTAAAGAAAAGTTAGACGATTTACTGAAAGATGATGAGTAAATGATAGTTGTATTTGATAATAATGTTTTAATCAGCGCGGCCTTATTAAAACATTCAGTCCCTTTCAAAGCCTTCGAAAAAGTGGTAAAAACCCATGTGCTTTTACGTTCACAAAAGGTTTCGGAAGAATTCGTTAAAATCATATTTAAACCTAAATTCGATAGATATTTTGAGGATGATTTGGCAAAAAAAGGCTTTGTTATTTCGTTCATCTCATCTTCAATAGATATAAAAATAAAGCACCATATTGCTTTATGCCGTGATCCCAAAGACAACATGTACCTTGAACTGGCTCTTTCAGGAAATGCTGGTTGCATTGTTACAGGAGATAATGATTTGCTTGTACTTGATCCGTTTCGTAATATCCGTATCATAACCCCTAAAGAATTTCTTGATCAATTTTAATAATATCATTCATACCGCAGCGCTTCCACCGGATTCCGGGTGGCCGCCTTCCAGCTTTGCCAACTCACGGTAAACAGGGCAATTCTTGCCAACCCTTCCTTCTATTCTGCAAAGCGCACATTAACGCTT
>CAZANK010000212.1:0-1483 GCA_964486235.1 uncultured Prolixibacteraceae bacterium
TTTATGGGAAAGACATTCAGGCGATGCTTAAGCTGGGGCGTGCCCAGGGTGTTGTGATGGGGTTGGCCTTGCAACGTGACATCCCTGTATTTGAGTATGCTCCCCTGAAGGTGAAGCAATCCATCACGGGTATGGGACGTGCGGCCAAGGAGCAGGTGGCCTATTTTCTGAAAAATACGCTGAAAATAGAGGGATTGCCCAAAGAACTGGATGCAACCGACGCGGTGGCGGTCGCGGTTTGCCATTATCTGCAAATGAAGAACCCGGTCGTGAAAGGCGACTATAAAAACTGGAACGATTTTGTGAAGAAGAACCCGGGTCGGGTGAAGTAAGCGGAAAAGTGACGGGCCGGAACAAAAAAGCCATCAGTTGGGCTGATGGCTTAAAGAAATCAGATTCTAATTTCTTGAGCAATTTTAGCGGCAATTGCTTCAAATTCTGCCGGGGTCAACTTGATTTTTTCAGAGAAGTTCAGTAAATCTGCTTCGCTTTGCATGGGAACCAGATGGATGTGTGCATGAGGCACTTCCAGGCCCAGCACCATCACCCCGACCTTCTTGCAGGGGATCGCTTTCTTAAGTCCGGCCGCTACCTTCTTCGCGAACTTCTGCAGTCCGATATAGGCCTCGTCGTCCAGATCGAACAGGTAATCCACTTCCTTTTTCGGGATGACCAGCGTATGACCTGCAGCCACCGGAGAAATATCCAGGAAGGCCAAAAAATCGGCATCCTCGGCTACTTTGTATGCCGGGATCTGACCTTGCGCGATTTTGGTAAAAATACTTGCCATTTTGTTTAAAGCGAAATGTCAATGATTTCAAAAGGAATGACGCCGGACGGCACTTTGATATCGACCACGTCGCCCACCTTTTTGCCCATCAATCCTCTGGCAATAGGCGTTCCGATCGAGATCTTCCCGGATTTCAGGTCGGCCTCATGCTCCGAAACAATGGTGTACTGCATCGTCGTGTTGCTCTTCCTGTTTTTGATGGTGACCTTGTTCAGGATCTGGACCGCTGAGGTATCAATTTTTGATTCATCGATGATCCTCGCGTGCGCAATTTTGTCGCGCAACGTTGAGATTTTGGCTTCGAGCATCCCCTGGGCATCCTTGGCCGCGTCATACTCGGCATTTTCGGAAATGTCGCCTTTCTCGATGGCTTCACCGATCAGTTTCGAAATAGCAGGACGTTCCACGTTCATGAGGTGTTCCAGATCCTCCTTTAGTTTATTGAGACCTTCCTGCGTGATATAAGTCACTCTTCCCATTTTATTTTTATTTTTAATTGTATCGACTCCATAAAACAAAAAAGAATTCCGGCGCGCGGAACTCTTTAGCATGACAAAGCTAAATAAAATATTTGATCTTTACGAATGTTCTGTGAATAAAGGGATTTAAAGGGTTGTTTACGAATACTTTCTTTGCAGAATTTCAGAGTAGACAACCGCTTTCTTCAGCGAAAAATCTTTCATAAGCGGGTGA
>CAZANK010000212.1:1583-6583 GCA_964486235.1 uncultured Prolixibacteraceae bacterium
AATTTCAGAGTAGACAACCGCTTTCTTCAGCGAAAAATCTTTCATAAGCGGGTGACTTCCCTGTCCTGGCGGATGATCGGATGCCGGGACAACAACCCGTGATTTCCGGGTGGCAACTGATGCCCCGGGCCGCGACGTTGTTTTTTTGCTTAGCGGCTGATAGGTTTCCCTTAACGGTTTCACAGGTTCCGGCGGTTTGACCGGCGCTTGTTCGTCCCGAAAAAGAGGATCTTCAAAAAGCTGATCAAAAACAGAAGGTGTCCGTCGTATCGGGGCCTCTTCATCCTCAACCGGCACCTGTTTTTTCTTCCGGGCCACGGCCCCGAAGACAGACAGGAGAATCGCTATGAGTATAAAGATATAATCTTCCATTTCTGCAAGTTTAAACCATCGTTTCGCTGCTAAAGTTATAAAAAAAACCATTGCAACGGACAAAAAAGGTAATTAATACCGGTAATGGTCCGGCTTGTAGGGTCCTTTTGCGGGAACGCCGATATAAGAGGCCTGTTCGTTGGTCAGTTTTGTGAGTTTTACACCCAGTTGCTCCAGGTGCAACCGCGCAACTTCTTCGTCGAGGTATTTGGGCAGGCGGTAAACGCCGACCGGATAATGGTTTTGCCAGAGATCGATCTGGGCCAGCACCTGGTTGGAAAAGGAATTACTCATCACGAAGGAAGGATGTCCGGTGGCACAGCCCAGATTGACCAGACGGCCTTCGGCCAGCAGAAAGATGGCATGTCCGTCTTTATAGGTGTATCGGTCGACCTGGGGTTTGATGTTGGTTTTTTTGACCCCGGGCCATCTTTCCATCCTGGCTACCTGGATCTCGTTGTCGAAATGGCCGATGTTGCAGACGATCGCCTGGTCTTTCATTGAGGCAAGGTGTTCGGCGGTGATCACATCCTTGTTGCCGGTCGCGGTGACAAAGATGTTCCCTTCCGGGATCGCTTCTTCCATGGTTTTGACCTCAAAACCTTCCATGGCGGCCTGTAACGCGCAGATCGGGTCAATTTCGGTGATAATCACCCGCGCACCGTAACTCCGCATGGACCGGGCACAACCTTTGCCGACATCGCCGTAACCGGCCACGACAACGACTTTTCCGGCAATCATCACATCGGTGGCGCGCTTGATTCCGTCGGCCAGCGACTCCCGGCACCCGTAAAGATTGTCAAACTTGGATTTGGTGACCGAATCGTTCACGTTGATGGCCGGAAAAAGAAGCTTTCCTTCTTCGTTCATCTGGTACAGGCGATGCACGCCGGTGGTGGTCTCTTCGCTGACGCCTTTCATCGCTCCGGCGATTCCGGTCCACCGCCCTGGCTCTTCGTCCAGGATGAGTTTCAACATGTTTTTGAGTTCGGCTTCATCAATCCCTTCTGAGGGGGTGTCCAGGACTGTCCGGTCTTTTTCAGCGTTCACCCCCAGGTGAACCATCAGGGTGGCATCGCCCCCGTCGTCCACGATGAGGTTTGGCCCCAGCCCGTCTCCAAAGTGAAGGGCCTGCGCGGTGCACCACCAGTATTCCTGCAGCGTCTCACCCTTCCAGGCAAACACCGGTATTCCGGAGGCGGCAATCGCCGCGGCCGCGTGATCCTGCGTGCTGAAGATGTTACAACTCGCCCAGCGTACCCGGGCGCCGAGCGCTGTCAGCGTTTCGATCAGCACGGCGGTCTGGACGGTCATGTGCAGCGAGCCGGTAACACGGGCTCCCTGAAGCGGCTTTTCGGCGGCATACTTTTCCCGGATGGCCATCAATCCCGGCATCTCCTTTTCCGCGATCTCAATTTCCTTCCTTCCAAACCCCGCCAGGGATAAATCAGCAATTTTATAACCGGTCTTTGTCAGTGTGGTCATGATCTTTACGATTTAAGTGCGGCAAAGATAATGCAATGATTGGAAAGACACAAGAGCGGAAGAAGGAAGTCGTGAGTCGTGAGGCATTCGTGCAAGTCGCAAGTCCGGTTTTCGGTTTCCGGTCTCTGCCACGCCCTCTTATCCCAGCATTTCCAGGACGTTTTTTTTATCCGTCTCGAGCTGTGTGCGCAGTTCGGCGACAGAGCCGAATTTTTGTTCTTCCCGTAGTTTGCTGATCAGCTCGATTTCAAGCACCTGCTGATACAAATCGCCTTCAAACCCGATGATGTGCACTTCAATACTGCGGTTGTCGGCATTGCTGACAGTTGGGCGGGTGCCGATATTCATCATCCCCGGGTGCCGTTTACGGCCGAAGTTCACGTAGACGGCGTACACGCCGTGGCCGGGAATGATCTTGTGGGGATCGGAGGCCTGGATATTGGCTGTGGGAAACTGGATCCGGCGTCCGAGTTTTTGTCCCTCGATGACGATGCCGTGCAGGCGAAACGGGTACCCAAGGTACTGGTTTGCCCTGGCAATGTCGCCGCACTGGAGGGCATCCCTGATCTTGGTGGAGCTGACATGGACATGATCCACGAGCAGCACGTCGAGTTTCTCGACGGAGAAGTGGTACACCGACGAAAGATATTGCAGGACTTCGAAGCTTCCTTCCCTGTTTCTTCCGAATTTGTGGTCATACCCTACCACGAGTGTTTTTAGCCGAAGCCGGTCGACCAGGATCTCGCTGATGAATTCTGTATAGGTTAATTGTGAGAATGCTTTGTTGAAGGGATAAATAATCAGATGCTCAACCCCTGCCTTTTCAAGAAGAGCTGTTTTTTCGTCAAGGGTTGTGAGCAGACGAAGATTCTGCTCCTCCGGGAACAGGACAAGCCGGGGATGAGGCGAGAACGTGAAGACCACCGATTCGCCCCCGGTTTGCCGCGCAATTTCCTTCAGCCGGCGAATAATCATCAGATGGCCAAGATGAACGCCGTCGAACGATCCGATCGTAACGACCGGCTTTTCAACGTGAAAATGACTGATGTCCCGGTATATCTTCATCGTGACTGTTTGAAGGGCCAAAAATACGATTTTTTGTACGTTCGCTGATAAAATCATCCTGAAATCCGGATCGTGCTTTAAAAGATTTGAATGAGACCGTCCGGATACGTTGTAAATTATTATTTTTACCGGGCATTTTAAGATTAAACTTCCGAATTGTGAGAAAGTCGATCGTTTTTATTGTTGCTCTCCTGGCCGCAGCCTGCCAGGACGCTTCCAGGTTTACGATCCGGGGACGGATCAGTAACGCAGAGGGCCGATACATTTACCTGGACGAATTAAAACTGACCACAACGGTAAATATCGACTCCGTCAAACTGAACGAAGAAGGAGGATTTAAGTTCAGGGGGTCGGTCAGTTTTCCTTCGTTCTTTTTGTTGAGACTGAGCGAGAACGAGAAAGATTTTGTGACGCTGCTGGTGGATTCGGCGGAGCAGGTGGAGGTAACGGGCGATGCCGCGAACTTTTCAAGGGATTACCGGGTAAGTGGTTCAGAAGGTTCGGCGTTGGTGCAGGAACTCAACAGGCAGTTGCGAAAGACCAAGCATAAGCTGGATTCAATCCGGTCGCTGCAGATCTCATTTCGCAACGAGGTTCGCTACGAGCAAAAGAGAGACCAATGGGAACAGGAATATGAGCAGGTCAGGCAGGCCCAGATTACGTATTCCAAAGAGTTTGTCGCCGCGCACCCGTTTTCCATGGCCAGTGTTCTGGCCCTGTACCAGAAATTTGATGACGAAACTTACGTGATTCAGGACCTTCAGTCGCTGAAGGTAGCCGCATCGGCCCTGAACTCGTTTTTCCCTGAGTCGGAGCATGTCCAGGCGTTGTATGCCAATACCATTAAGCTCATGCAGGAAGAAAGAAGCGCCAGGCTCAGCAAGTTCATCCAGGAGGCCGGGGAAAACAGTCCGGAGGTTGTCTTGCCCGATCCTGATGGAAAACAAATCGCTCTTTCATCGTTAAGGGGGAAGTACGTGTTGCTCCACTTTTGGGCTGCTGCCGACAGGGGATCGCGCGTGATGAACCCCGTTTTGGCGGAACTCTATAAGAAGTATCGTTCCCGGGGGTTCGAAATTTACCAGGTTAGTGTTGACAAAAACCGCTATGACTGGATCACGGCCATCGACGAAGACGGGTTGGGATGGATCAACGTGGGGGACATGGAAGGAAGTAACGCGGCGGTCAATACCTATAATGTCAGGGAGCTCCCGTTTAACTACCTGATGGACAGGAAGGGTGTAGTGATCGGGAAAAACCTGAAGGGTCCGGAGTTGAACAAATTGCTTGGCGAAGTGTTGTAGCCAGCAGTTGTTTGCAACAAAAGTTGATTATCAGGAATCATTTAAGTCCTATCTTTGACCGTTTCTGCGTTTCATGCTAGATAAATTGACAGACCTGAGACATAAAATATACTTCATCTCCGATGTGCATCTTGGGGCGCCCGCGCTGACCAACAACTCAGAACGGGAGCGTTTGTTTGTGCACTGGCTTGACGACATCAAAAAAGAGGCGGCCCTTCTGTTTTTGATGGGTGATATTTTTGACTACTGGTTTGAATACCGGAAGGTTGTTCCGAGAGGGTTTACCCGGACACTGGGGAAGATCGCGGAAATTGCCGATTCGGGCATCCCCGTGCATTTTTTTACCGGCAACCATGATATCTGGGTCTTTGATTATCTGCCAACGGAACTTGGAATTCACGTTCACCGCCACGAAATGCGCGTCACACTTTTGGGAAAGCGTTTTTTCCTGGCCCACGGTGACGGTCTGGACCCATCGGATAAAGCATACCTCCTGATGAAGAAAATCTTCACCAACCGGTTTTTTCAGTGGTGTTTTTCACACATTCATCCCAACCTGGGGGTAGCCATCGCCCATGCCTGGTCGAAGAGAAGCAGGATCGCCAAAGGCGGGGGAACACCGTTCAGGGGAGATCAGGAGGCGCTGTATCGGTTTGCCCGGTCTGTCCTCGAAAAGGAGCAGGTCGACTATTTTGTTTTCGGGCACCGTCATCTGATGCTCGATTTGCCTCTTGGCGGGAAATCGAGGTATATTAACCTGGGTGACTGGATCAC
>CAZANK010000213.1:0-6571 GCA_964486235.1 uncultured Prolixibacteraceae bacterium
TCGTGATCGCTTATATCTGGTGGTTCTGGAAAGCGATGAACAACAAAAAGATCACGGCGAAGGAGATTGAAGAAGATTCTCATGCGTATTAAGATCAGATCGTTTAATTCTGGATTGAAGAATAGAAACTTAATGTAAGCGGAATATGTACTGGACTGCAATCATCACGTTCCTGACCTGGCCGTTGCTTATTGTGATCGCCTGGTTTTTGGTCAGGTTTATTCTGAAAAAATATCAGCATTCGCTTGAAAAAATGGACGATCATTAAAATCGGGGTAATCCCCTGTAAACGATCCCGTCGTTCGAAACTAAATTTTTCTGCGGGGTATTGCCATGAACAGCGAGATCAGGATATAACTGATCATGATCAGGGGCAGGGAATATAGTTGCAATGTGATTATTAACACCACGCATAGGGAGAGAAATAAGAACCGGACCTGGTTCCCCTTCCATTTCAGGTGTTTGACTTTTAAGGAAAACATCGGGATTTCGGAAATCATCAGGCAGGGGAACACGATAATGGCAGTGGCAATAAAATACGGATTCAGAATGAGGTGATTGAGCGCTGCTGATTTTCCGAAATCGAGTATCAATGCCAGGGAGGCATAGAACATAGCGTTTGCCGGGATAGGCAGGCCAAGGAAGCTTTCACTTTGCCGCGTGTCAATGTTAAATTTGGCCAGTCGAAAGGCGCCGGCCACCGGAACCAGAAGAACCGATGCCATCAGTATCCATTGGGGGGGAGAAGCCTGGATTTCAGTCAGCCGAAGATGACCCTGAAACCAGGTTTGTTCCAGCAGGCCCAACAAGATCGCGGCAGGGGCTACCCCGAAAGAAACCAAATCGGCAAGCGAATCGAGTTGTTTTCCGATCTCGGAATAGGAATGCACGATCCGGGCAAAGAGACCGTCCAGGAAATCGAATATTGCCGCGGCAATAATGAATATGGCTGCCAGCCCCAGCTCGCCTTCAATTCCCAGAACGATCGCCAGAACTCCCGAAACCAGGTTCATGGCCGTGATCGAATTGGGCAACCAGGAAAAAAAACGTTGGAATTTGTTCATGCTGTGATCAATAATCAATAATAAATCAAGACAGTTTTCCGATCACGGTCTGCATTCCTTTGACTTTATCGCCAAGTTTGACAAGCAAGTTCGTGTCGACAGGAAGATACAGGTCCACGCGGGAGCCAAAGCGGATAAATCCCATTTCCATGTTCTGCGTCACCTGCTGGCCCGGTTTCAGAAAATTCAGGACCCGGCGGGCGACAGCCCCCGCGACCTGGTTCGTGAGGATTTCCCTCCCGTCGGGCAGACGGATGGCGGTAGAGAAACGTTCATTTTCCTCGGCCGATTTGGGTTTAAAGGCCGCATGGAATTTGCCTTTCTTATGTTTCAGACAGGTCACTGTTCCGGATACAGGCACCCAGTTAATATGGACATTGAGCGGTGACATAAAGACCGAGACCTTTAATGCTTTTGTCTTCAGGTATTCGTTTTCTTCACACTCCCCGATCAGGCAGATGGTTCCGTCGGCGGGCGAAAAGACCAGCTTTTCTTCCGGCGAGATGACCCGTGCCGGATAACGAAAAAACTGCACGATCATGACCAGTAGAAGGAAAGTAGCCAGTGTGCACGCGATACCTGCTGCCGGTATTGTCAGATAAAGCCATACAGCCAGGTTGACCACAATAAAAAAAAGGATGCTGTGCCTGATGATATTTTTTCCTGCCGGATGAACCCTCATGGTGTTGAATTTGGGGCAAAAGTAGTGATTTTAGTTTTACGTAGGGAATAATCGGGGAATTTGGTTCTGTTTGCCGGCGTTTTTCGTGTCCCCGGAGCCGGGATGTTTCACTGAGGTTTTGCCGGAATCTAAGATTTCCGCTTAGTGCACCGCGAGTTCCAGGTAGCAGACAAATACGGGAATGGCAAAGAGCAGTGAATCGAAACGATCAAGCAGTCCGCCATGCCCCGGAATGAGCCGGCCACTGTCTTTCAATCCAACCTGGCGTTTTAACAGCGATTCGGACAGGTCGCCAAAGGTCGAAGCGAGGATGATCAGAAAGGTCAGGACCAGCCAGTGGGTCAAATGAATTTCCCGGATCTGTTCCGAAATAAGAAAAGCCGCGGCGAAAGCCACCATTGCCCCGCCAACGGCTCCTTCCCATGATTTTTTCGGCGAAATCCGTTCAAACAGCCGGTGTTTACCCAGGCTCACGCCGAAAAGATAGGCGCCGGAGTCATAAACCCAGATCAATGCCAGCAGGGCAATCATCAGGCGGGGTGCGTAGGGACCACCCCGGAACACGAGAAAGTTTGCCAGACTGAGCGGAATCGCCAGGTAGACCACGCCCAGAACCCCCGCGGCGATATTTTCCGAAGGACGTTCCCGTTTTCGGTATAATTCGGCGATGAAAAAGAGAAGAAATGCAGGGAAGAGAATCAGATAAACCGTTGCCGAAAATTGTCCTGAAGCAACCATGAAAGAAATGCCGAAAAACAGGATTCCCATAGCCATACCGACCGGTTTGCAGGGGCGGATGCCGGTTTTCTCCGTTAGGTGGTAGAACTCGGCCAGTCCTCCCGCCAGCACCAGAAGAAAGAAAGCTGCAAATCCGTATGTTCCCAGCAGCAGGCTTCCAAGTGTGACAACGACAAATGCGATACCGGTCAGCGACCGGGTGATCAGGTTCTTCATGTTAGAAAGGTTCTTCGCATAACAGGACAATCAATTTGCGGGGGCCATGCATTCCTTTTACCAGTGTCTTTTCAATATCGGCAGTCCGGCTCGCCCCGGTGATCGTGGTGATCATGGAAGGAATCCGGTTTTTGTATTTCCCCTGCAAACGAGCCAGCGCTTCATCAAGATACCAGACCAGTTGGCCCTGGTGGGCGATGACGATGTGCGTTTCAGGGAACACGTGCAGCCTTCGTCCCGACGCTCCCCCCGAGCTGACCATGACAGAACCCAGGTGAGCCACCAGAAATTCACAGGGGGTGATGCCTGTCTGAAGCGTGTCAAAGTCCTCCGGGGCTTCCCGGTATTCCACTTTCCCTTTCAAGGCCTGCTGAAGCGTTTTGTCCAGGCAAAAAACGGATTTCCACATGGCTTCTTTTCCCATTTGTCCGACAAGACCGGCCGCCTCGTCAAGGTTGGTCACCCGGTGCACGATTCCCGACAGCTCTTCGAGTTTTTCCTGAAAGCTGGTGGCCGGATCTTTGTCCGGTTCCGTGTAAATTGCGCCGATCATGTCAGGCTGATCGGGGATCGTGGGATGCCTCCGGTCGCGGGCATCTTTCAAACGGCGCAGGATATTTTCCCTGGGTGACGGCATCGTTATTCCGGTTTTGTTATTTCAGGCTGCAATTCGACTGGTTGTCCGTTGTTATCGGAAAGGTACTCATGGGTCCATGGGCGCTTGCCAAAAATCTCCTCGAGGTCTTCTCCGAAGATCACTTCCCGTTCGAGCAGGCGTGACGCCAGTTTTTGATGACCTTCCTTGTTTTCGGTCAAGACACGGAGCGCCCGCTGGTATTGCGATTCGATCAGCGCTTTTGCCTCCTGGTCAATCAGCTCGGCTGTTTTTTCACTGTAGGGCTTGGTAAATCCGTAGTCACTTTGTCCGGTCGAGTCATAAAAACTCACATTTCCGACTTTATCGCTCATCCCAAAAATGCTGATCATGGCATAAGCCTGTTTGGTGATCTTTTCCAGATCGTTTTGCGCTCCCGACGAAATGGAGTCGAAGACCAGTTGTTCGGCGGCCCTTCCGCCCAGGGCCGAGCACATTTCGTCGAGCAGTTGTTCTTTTGTGGTGATGGACCGTTCTTCCGGCAAATACCAGGCAGCGCCCAGGGCTTTCCCCCGGGGAACGATGGTCACTTTCACCAGCGGATGGGCATGCTCGAGCAGCCAGCTAATGGTGGCGTGACCCGCTTCGTGATAGGCGATCCGCTTTTTTTCATCTTTCGAAATGATCTTGTTCTTCTTTTCAAGTCCTCCCACGATGCGGTCAACCGCATCAAGAAAGTCCTGCTTGGTCACCTTTTCCCGGTTCCGGCGGGCCGCAATTAGCGCGGACTCATTACAGACGTTGGCGATATCGGCGCCTGAAAAACCAGGGGTCTGTTTGGCCAGGAAGTTGACCTCCACCTCTTCGGACAGCTTAATCGGGCGGAGATGGACCTGGAAGATTTCCCGGCGTTCGTTCAGATCGGGGAGTTCGACGTGGATCTGACGGTCAAAACGCCCGGCCCGCATCAGGGCACGGTCGAGGATGTCGGCCCGGTTGGTCGCCGCCAGGATGATCACCCCCGAGTTGGTGTCGAAGCCGTCCATCTCGGTCAGCAGTTGGTTCAGCGTGTTTTCACGCTCATCATTTGATCCGAAGTTGGGGTTTCTTCCTCTGGCCCGGCCAATGGCGTCGATCTCGTCAATAAAGACAATACAGGGCGCTTTTTCCTTGGCTTGTTTAAAGAGGTCGCGCACACGCGATGCACCCACCCCGACGAACATCTCGACGAAATCGGAGCCTGACATGGAGAAGAAGGGCACGTTGGCTTCGCCGGCCACAGCCTTGGCCAGCAAGGTTTTGCCGGTTCCCGGGGGACCTACAAGCAGCGCCCCTTTGGGAATTTTGCCGCCCAGTTTCGTGTATTTCGATGGGTTCTTCAGAAATTCGACGATTTCTTCCACTTCCTGCTTGGCCTCGGCCAGTCCCGCAACATCTTTGAACGTGATGCTGACGCGCGAGTCTTTGTCGAACACTTTGGCCTGCGATTTCCCCACACTGAAAATATTGCCGGGTCCGCCGCCACCACCGGCGCCCTTGCTCATCCGCCTGAATATCCACCACCAGATCCCGATAATAAGCAGAAAGGGCAGAATCCAGCTAAAGATCTCACTAAAGTAGTTATGGACCGTCTTGTATTCGACGGTGATCTTGTCTTCATTCCGAAAGTCGGCCTGGGCATTGGCCAGGTTGTCCTCAAAGGTTTCCACCGAGCCGATCGTGAAGAAAAAGTGAGGGCCGTATTTGGAAGGCGGATTCATTCCTTTGGTCAGCTTTTCTTCATAGTCTTCGTAGCTGTCTTCTTTCAGGTATATCTGTGCTTCTTCGCGGTTGATGACGACAATTTTTTCGATATCATGCTGCGCCAGCATCGTGTTTTTTACTTCCTGCCAGTTCGTTTCAACCGGTCCCCCGCCAAAACTGAAATACTGGATTACCAGGAAGATGACAATCGCGATCCCGTAGATCCAGTATGGATTTAATTTGGGAGGCTTTCCAGTTGGTTTGAAGTTCCCAAGGTTGGGACGTTGCTTATTCTGATTTGTCTTGTTTTGATTACTCGCCATTTATCTAATCTGTTTTTCTGTGTTAATTTCCTCTATGGTCGCGTCGGCCCAAAGATTTTCGAGATCATAAAAGTTGCGCGCTTCATGCTGGAAAACATGAACCATAATATCTGCATAATCCAGCAGGATCCAGACCGCATTTTTATAGCCGTCCTTGTGCCAGGCCTTTTCTCCGGACAATTCTTCGACGGTGTCTTCGACAGAATGCGCGATGGCGTCAACCTGCGTGGTTGAATTGCCGTGACAGATAATGAAATAATTGCACTCGGAATGATTTATTTTTGTTAAATCTATTTTGACAATATCTAGTCCTTTTTTTCGTTCGATGCCCTCAATGATGGCATTTAATAATTGTTCCGTATCTTTTTCCTGTTGTGTCCTACTCATAAATCGTTTTTAGAAAATACAAAGATAAATTTTTTAGTTTATTTTAAAGCGTAAAATCTGTCAGGGTAATAACCTGAAAATTAAAAAAATAGTTTAATTCGCGCTGTTAAAAACTGAAAATCATGATCCGGCACATTGGTCATACCATCATTTCTCTTCCGTCTACGCCAAGTACCAATAACTATGCCATCAGTCAAGCGACTGATAATGAAGCAGAAGAGGGGGCTGTCTTTTTGGCGTACGAGCAAACGTCCGGTCGCGGCCAGATCAGGAACCGGTGGGAAAGTGAAGCCGGAAAGAATTTGACATTTTCAATTGTCCTGAAACCGGCCTTCCTTGATATCCACAGGCAGTTTATGCTCTCGAAGGCCGTCTGCCTGGGACTGGTCAGCTTCTTAAGCCGTTACGCGGACGGCGTGAAAGTCAAGTGGCCGAATGATATCTACCTGGGCGACCGGAAAATAAGCGGCATCCTGATCGAAAACGCGGTGATGAGCAGCGTGATCAGTCAGTCGGTGGTCGGCATCGGACTGAATGTCAACCAGACTGTTTTTCGTTCGTCAGCGCCGAATCCCGTCTCCTTAAAAATGATCACGGGCGTGGACTATGATCTGGGCGTTCTGATTAAGGAATTGTTAAATGAGATTGACCAGCTTTATCTGAAGCTGAAGCAGAATTGTTACAGGGAACTAAGTCGGGCATATCGCGAAAACCTGTACCGGCTTGGCCAGTGGCATCCCTTCAGGGATCAGGAACATGCGTACACCGGGATGATCGACGGTGTCAATCCGATCGGCCAGCTTCGCATCCGTGAAAAAGACGG
>CAZANK010000214.1:0-6570 GCA_964486235.1 uncultured Prolixibacteraceae bacterium
CTGCCTGAGAACAACAAGATGCCGTTCCACTGGTCCGGCACATTCCGGTAAATATCGTCCAGCCGGTCACCCTGAAAAATAACAGGCTCCGAGAAGGTACCTTCAGCAACCACCTTTCCCCTGACATAAAGTCCGGTTCCACGATGAAAATAGACGCGGGTGCCCGGCCTGATCGTCAAAACTGCCGTCCGTTCCACCCGAACACCTGAGTTTACCAGGTAAGGCTTTTCAGACGTCCAGGTGACGTTTCCGGTCATGTTGCCCCGTACCAAAACCACATCCTGGCCCCAGGCCATCAGATCGATATCCTGAAAATTGTCATTCGTGACAAACTCGATGGAATCCTTCACAACAAAAGGTAAATGTTCATCGCCCGGCTCAAGCGCCACTTCAACGAAAATATAAATGCTGTCATGAGGGGGAATCTCCACATCAAAAAGCTCATTCGCCGCGACACCGTTGATGTTCAACTTAAAACCGGATTTCTTTCCCGAGGCCAGCCTGATGTTGGAAACCAGCAACTTCTGGTCATAGCGATTATAGACCTTCAGGTGTTGCGTAGCCGAGCCGATGGCGGGAAAAACGGTATCAAACTGAATGGCATTGACGGAGAAGCCCAGTTTTACATCCGAAGAGGAAACATACTTCTCGTCCTCGCAGGAAACCACATTCATCAAAAAAATGATGGTTATGAGTATGGAAAAGATCTTTCTCATTATTCGACTTGACCGTAACTTCCCTTAGATTTGCTAAATTTAAGAAATGATTTTCACAAATTTTAACATTTTTTATAAAAAATCAAAAGATCAATTCCCCTTTTCGACTTTTCGCGGCCAAATTCGCTACCTGCCAAGCCCTGAATGATCCCCTTCCGTTTGCAGGACCCCCTCAATCACAAGACGGATCACGATCAGGATATAACAAATAATTAAGCCTGATTTTAAGGTATCTTCTCAGGTCATCTTCCCAGGACGCTTCGATAGCGTCCAGCGTCTTCCCGGCCCGGATGTCTTTCAGCACCTGATCAGTTCCTGCCAGCAGATTGAACCACCGCTCTGAACTGAGAAAATCCTTTTCATCCGGGAATTTTTGATAGTACAATAAAAAGAAGCTGAGACTGAAACGTTTGTCAGTGCCGGATGCTCTCAGATCGTCCCCGTAACAGATTTTCCCCTTTTGCAATGGATTTCCGGCTCCCGGATTACCTTCGGGAGTAAAACTGAAACATCCCATGGAAGGGTCCGGATAGCCAATAACCTGAAACGGGAAATGCGTTCCCCGCCCAATGCTCACGTAGGTCGCTTCAAAGAAGCACAAAGAGGGATAAAGCCTGACCGCCACGTCATTGGGCAAATTCGGAGAAGGCCCGAGAGGCAGCGAATACCGGGTTTGATGGGTATAATTCGCAATCGGCACAACCGTCAGGTCACATACCAGATTGTTGCTCAGCCATCCTTCGCCATTGATCATTCCCGCCAGCTCACCCAACGTACATCCGTGGACAACCGGAACCGGCTCCATCCCGACAAAAGAACGGAATCCCGGTTTTAATACCGGACCGGCCACGTAGTCGCCATTGGGATTGGGCCTGTCCAGAACGACAAGCGGGACATTCGTTTCGGCACACGCTTCCATGACATAGTGCATCGTGCTCAGGTAGGTATAAAACCGCACCCCGACATCCTGAAGGTCAAACAGCACGATATCAATTCCCTTCATTTGTCCCGCGGCAGGCTTCCTGTTCCTCCCGTACAACGAGATGACCGGCAATCCTGTCGGCGCATCCACCTGGTCGTTGATTTCCGCACCGGCCTCCGCTGTTCCCCGGAAACCATGTTCAGGACAAAAAACCTTCTTGACCACGACCTGTTTCCCCAGCAGGAAATCAAGCAAATGCCGGTCGCCGGCACGTGAAGTATGATTCGCCACAAGCGCCACATTCCTGTTCTGTACCAGGGGAAGGTAGATATCGGGACGCTCTGCTCCGGGTTTTACCGTTTGTGCGGAAACCTCCGCAACGAAAACGAAAAACAGGATGATCAACGGGTTAGGATGCATTTTCTTTATTTTGACGGTAACGAAGTTAAGAAAATCCGTATAAAATGAGTTTACAATTCTTAGGTATCCGGGCAATCTTTTCTATTTTTATGTCCTCATTGACCGATCATGAAGGACCTGTTCAATAAACTTTTTATTCTGCTGTTCATTCTCTTTGGCGACCTGTGTGCCGCGGCACAGGAAAACCCTGACTTCCTGAATTATCTCCACGATGACTGGGTAGACTCCGTGTTGACCCACCTCACGCTTGAACAAAAAATAGGCCAATTATTCATCATTCAGGCATACAGCAAAGAACCTGCTCCATCAGCCGAGGTACTGAACCAGATCAAAAACTACGAAGTGGGCGGAGTTATTTTCATGCAGGGAACAGCACTTCATCAAACCGCCATCACCAAACGCCTGCAACAGGAAAGCCGTATTCCGTTGCTGATCGCGATGGATGCGGAATGGGGACCCGCGTTCAGGCTAAAGGATACGCCCCGGTACCCGGTGCAAATGGCCCTCGGGGCTATTCGTCACGATTCGCTGGTTTACCGGATGGGCTATGAAATAGGACTTCAACTGAAAACGCTGGGCGTTCATATCAATTTTGCACCTGTGGCCGATGTCAACAATAACCCGAACAACCCGGTGATCAACTACCGGAGTTTTGGAGAAGACCCTGTGAAAGTCGCTCAAAAATCATGGTTTTACGCCAAAGGGATGCAGGATGCCGGAATCCTGGCTGTCGCGAAACATTACCCCGGGCACGGCGATACCCGCACAGACTCCCACCTCGACCTTCCCGTGGTCCGAAAAGACACGGCAGGCCTGAACCGGACGGAGTTATATCCCTTCAAACAACTGGTCCGGAATGGCATCGGCGGCATTATGACTGCCCACCTGCAGGTGCCGGCGCTGGAGCCGTCCCTCCCGTCATCCCTTTCCCCCCGGATCATTAAAAACCTGTTAGTTGACCAATTTGGGTTTCAGGGCCTCATTGTTACCGACGCGATGAACATGCACGGCGTAAGCAAACAATTCGGTTCAGGTGAAGCCGTTGTCAGAGCCCTTCAGGCAGGGAATGATATGGTCGAGATCGTCCCGAACCTCCCGGAAGCCATCAAAGCGGTCAGGGAAGCCGTCAGACGAGGACAGATCACGGAGGAAGAAATTGACGGGAAATGCCGTAAAATACTGGCTCTTAAAAGATGGTCAACGGCAAGGCCCGGTGGCAAGGAAGCCGCCCCGCCCGCGGAATTGGGAGAGGAACTGGGTCATCCCCGGTTTCAACTGACACAACGGTTACTCCATGAGCAATCGCTGACATTGCTTCGGAATCACAACGATTTGCTCCCGATTCAAAGGCTGGATACGCTGAAAACAGCCGTGATCGCTATCGGGAACACGACGGAAACAGCCTTTCAAAAAATGACGGCCCGTTACATCGACCCGGATTTCTTCTACCTCAAGGAACATGCAACCGCACAGGAAGTGGATCGTCTGATCAGGCTACTGGCCCCTTACAACCTGCTGATCTGTGGCATTCACCGTCTAAGTCCCTCTCCGGCAGGGCAGTATGGCACCGATGCCTCCATCGCCGATTTTATCCAAAGAACAAGAAACAGGGTCCGGATCATGGTCACGTTCGGAAATCC
Source organism: uncultured Prolixibacteraceae bacterium (assembly GCA_964486235.1). Classification (GTDB taxonomy): domain Bacteria; phylum Bacteroidota; class Bacteroidia; order Bacteroidales; family Prolixibacteraceae; genus JBCFBK01. The sequence goes on from CAZANK010000214.1 coordinate 3,699, forward strand.
GTACGCGTTGAATCATATCGCAGGGATCAATTTCGCCGATGCGCTCCTGGTGACTTATCAGGAGAACATCGTCACGCAGGGACTGGCAGCACAGGCCATTTTCGGGGCTGTTGACGTCAGCGGGAAACTGCCGGTGAACGTAAGCACTATTTTCAGACTGAACGACGGTATCCAAATAAAAAAAAATTCCCGACTAAAATACACCCTCGCCGAGGAAGCCGGAATCCCATCCCGATACCTGGAGCACCGGATTGACAGTCTGGCTGAACTGGGATTGTCAAAAAAAGCTTATCCCGGCTGCCAGGTCCTGATTGCCAAAGGTGGAAATGTCATTTTTCATAAATGCTATGGTTACCAGACCTACGAACGACGGATTCCCGTCAGGGAGGATCACTTATATGACCTGGCTTCACTGACAAAAATAGCCGGTCCTGTTCCGGCTTTGATGAAGCTTTACGAAGAACGGAAGTTTAACCTGGACATCCCCTTTTCGACATACTGGCCCGCCTTCAAAGGAACGGATAAGGCACGAATCACATCCCGGCAGATGCTGGCACACCAGTCACGGCTGCGATCAGGTATCTCCTTCTGGAGTGAAGCACGGATGGAGAACGGGCAACTGGACCCCCAGGTCTTTCAGCCGCGTCCTTCGCCTCAGTTCAACGTCCGGGTCTCCCCGCATCTCTATATGAACAAAGACTATCAGGAGAAGATGTACGAACAGATCCGCGACTCACGACTTCTGTCGCAGGTAAGGTACGTCTACTCCGATCTTCCTTTCTACCTGTTCCCAAAAGTCATTGAAAACCTGACCGGTGAGGATTACGAAGGATACCTGCAAAAGACATTTTACAAACCTTTGGGGGCGTTTACCATCATGTACAACCCCTATAAACGTTTTCCTGCCAGTCAGATCATACCCACTGAGCAGGACGACTTGTTCAGAAACGAGTTAATCCAGGGATTTGTCCATGACGAAGGTGCCGCCATGCTGGGCGGCGTATCGGGAAACGCGGGCTTGTTCTCGACGGCAAACGATCTTGCCAAAATCATGCAAATGTATCTTAAAAACGGTTCTTACGGAGGACAAAGCTACCTTCTCCCGGCCACTGTTGCCGAGTTTACAAAGGTGCAGTATCCGGAGCGGCAAAACCGGCGGGGTCTGGGATTTGACAAACCTTTCATTAACAACTACCTCTACCGCCGGCAGAATGCTTATCCTGCCCCCGACGCCAGTCCCGAAAGCTACGGACACAGCGGATTTACCGGGACTTTCACCTGGGCAGACCCCGGAAAACAAATCCTTTTTATTTTCATGACCAACCGGATTCATCCCAGTCGTCAGAACCCGCTTTTATCAAACCTGGATATCCGTTCAGGAATGCTCCAGGTCATTTATGAAAGCCTTGGAAAAGGGTTGTCCAATCATTAAAAATTGTTAAAAGTGTTCTTAAACATTTTAAACGCAGAAAACGGATATCACGTCTTCCAAGTCCTTATCTCGTCATACTTTCAGCAGCTTCCAAAAGATGACAATTCCTTTTGAAACAGGCAAAGAAAGCCGTCAGCATCACGCCAAAACAAGCCAACCCTTCCTTTTATTGAATTATTAATCCTAATTTTAAACGAAGTTTTGTGACATATTAATATAACCAATAAAATTTTTACTGCCATGGAGAGGAAAATCACTTTCAATGAGCTTCGCAAGATCAAGGATAGCTTGCCTGACGGATCAATCCGGCAACTGGCCCAGGAATTCGACCTGGATGTGGAAACCGTCCGGAATTATTTTGGAGGTGCTAATTATGATCGGGGAAGATCTGTCGGGATGCATATCGAACCAGGACCAAATGGCGGCATAGTATTACTGGACGATACCCAGATATTGAACAGGGCTGAGGAACTGATTAAAGAACTTCACTAAAGAACCATTCAAATTTTCAGGGTTTTTGAAAAAAGCTGCTCCGTTGAAATCACGAAGCAGCTTTTTTTATCTTCTTGCCGGTGCTATTCTCCCGCCGGTGTTTTTTCTGAACCCGGAACCGCGCGCATCGCGCCGGTCGTTTCTGTATGTCTGCGACGGCCATTCCTGTCCGCCCACACGTTCAACCTTCAGATGGTGGCCATCGAAGGACAACCGGCTCAGGCTTCTGATCAATTCTTCCTCATGACGGCTGTCGATCTCGAAAAAAGAAAATTTCCGCTGAATATCGATCTTTCCGATTTCAATATTTTTTCTTCTCAAATTGTCATTGATCAGTCCAAGCAGCCGGGACGCATTCAGGTTTTGCTTTTTGCCGGCATTCACAAACAGGCGCGAAAAACTAACCGCGCCGCCCGTTCCCCCTTTTTTTCTGTCAAAACGACCGGAAGCGGTCTCCCTTTCCTGTACATTCAGGTCAGGCGCATCCTTATAATAGGAAAGGAACTGGTTAAATTCGACCGATACGAATCGCTTTAGGATCTCCTCGCTGCTCAGTCCGGCGAATTTATTTTTAATTTCAGGCAAATAAGGATCAATCCGCGAATCATTCACCTCAACCTGAACCACCCTGTCGATCAGGTGCAGCAATTGCTTTTCGCAAATCTCTTCACCTCCCGGCACCATTTTCCGCTGAAAACGTTTCCTGGCGAGCTGTTCAATCTGTCTCAGCTTGCCTGTCTCACGCAAGTGAACGATCGATACAGAGATGCCGCTTTTACCAGCCCTTCCGGTTCGCCCGCTTCGGTGAATATATACTTCAGGGTCGTCGGGCAGGCTGTAGTTGATCACGTGGGTGAGGTCATTGACATCAAGCCCACGGGCCGCCACGTCTGTGGCAATCAGCATCTGCAAATGACGGGTTCTGAATCGGCTCATCACCTGGTCGCG
>CAZANK010000215.1:0-6542 GCA_964486235.1 uncultured Prolixibacteraceae bacterium
TCTCTTTGCTGAAACAACGGGGGGTGAAATCGTATATTTATAAACCGTTTTATGAGCTGATTCAGTTGACCGGCCATCTTGATCTGGACATGGTTGCCGGTGTGTTTACCACTGGTTCCGAGCTTCCCGGGTCTGTACAATACTTGTTCAGTATTGGCGGGGACGGCACATTCTTAAAGTCTATTCTGACGCTGAGGCACAGGTCGATCCCGGTCATTGGCATCAACTCAGGCCGGTTGGGGTTTCTTTCAGCCATTTCAAGGGAAGACATGGAATGGGCGATTGATGATGTTTTGAACAACGAATACCTCATTGAAGAACGGTCACTTCTTCAGGTCGACTGTTCCTCAGAGTTGTTCGGTGATTTCAATTATGTGATGAATGAAATCACGGTCACCAAGATGGACAGTTCGTCGATGATCAATATTCATACCTATTTAAACGGGAAGTATGTGACAACCTATTGGGCCGACGGGTTGATCATTTCGACACCCACCGGCTCAACTGCTTATTCATTGAGTGTGGGTGGCCCTATTCTTACACCCGATTCGTCCGACATTGTCATTACACCTATTGCCCCGCACAATCTCACCATGCGGCCGATTGTCATTCCTGATCATAACCGCTTAACGCTGCGAGTGGAAGGAAGAGGACAACAATTTCTGGCTTCGCTGGATTCGCGATCCAAAGCAGTGAATTTCCCGGGCGAAATTCATATTCGCAAAGCCGCTTTCAGGGTGAAGACGATCAAACTCCGGGAGCATGACTTTTTTAATACCTTAAGAAATAAACTCATGTGGGGTACGGACCGGCGAAATTAGTTCACGCTCACTTAACAATTTTTAACCACTATTTGGCTTTTATAATACGCACCGGGCATGATGTTTTGAGAATTATATTACTTTTGTACCACCTAAAAGGTGTTATGTAAATTAAATTGATTGGATGACTCTGAAAGATAAAATTGTTCCAGGTAAGCTGCCTCAGCATGTTGCCATCATCATGGACGGTAACGGCCGGTGGGCAGAGTGTCATGGAAGCGCCAGGATCACCGGACACGAGCACGGCGTGGAGGCGGTCAAATCGACAGTGGAAGGGGCCAGCGAGATCGGTATCAAATACCTGACGTTATATGCTTTTTCGATGGAAAACTGGTCCCGTCCTAAAGATGAGGTTGATGCGTTGATGAATTTATTGGTACAGGCCATCCACAGTGAAACACAAAAACTCAAGGAACACAACATTACTTTACGGGTAATTGGCGATTTTTCAAGCCTTCCCGACCAGGTTCAGAAAAGCCTGGCCTGGTGTGTGGGCGAGCTCAAAGATGGTACGGGACTGACCGCTGTCCTGGCCCTGAGTTACAGCGCCCGGTGGGAAATTGCAGAAGCCGTCAGAAAAATTGCCCTTGATGTCAGGAATGGTCATCTGAAGGTTGAGGATATTCAACAAGAGCTTGTCGGACAATACCTAACCACCAACGGAATTCCTGATCCGGAATTGCTGATCCGCACCAGTGGTGAACGCCGGTTGAGCAATTTTCTGCTTTGGCAGATTGCATACTCCGAATTGTATTTCACTCCGGTATTTTGGCCCGATTTTAGAAAAGAACATCTTTTCGAGGCCATATGCGATTTCCAGAGCAGAGAAAGAAGGTTTGGGAAAACCGGTCAACAGTTAGTGAGCTAATCAAATTACAGAAATGCGAAGTCTGAAAATTTTCTTTGTATTATTGATCGTGAGCATAGTTTCCTTTGCTCAGGAAGATGAAGGGAAGAATTTTTCAATTAGTTACTCCAATGCGCAAAAATATACCATAGCAGGCATTGAGATTCTTGGAATCCGTTATCTTGACACAGAGGTTCTCATCCAAATATCGGGACTTAGCGTGGGCGATGAGATCACCGTCCCCGGAGATGAAATTTCTGATGCGATCAAAAAATTATGGGGACATCAGATGTTTTCGGATGTCAAAATTGAAGCGGCAAAAATTGTTGAAGATCAAGTCTGGCTGAACATTTACCTGCAGGAAAGGCCCCGGCTGGCCGATGTGAATTTCTTTGGCGTATCCAAATCGGAAAAGGATGATATCACCGAGAAAGTCCTGATGCTGAAAGGAAGCCAGGTTACCGACAACCAACTCAATAACGCGGAAAGGATCATCAAGAATATTTTTCACGAGAAAGGTTATTTGAATACGGAAGTCAATATTGTTCAACGCGACGATACGACCCAGAATAATTATGTTATTCTGGATATTCATGTGGATAAAAAGGAGAAAATAAAAGTCGACGAAATCGACTTTCACGGCGTTAAAAATCTAAGTCCAGCCGTGTTGAACCGGGCCATGAAAAAAACAAATGCCAAGAGGCTTAAGAACTTTTTCAAGACCAAGAAATTCCTTGAAGAAAAGTATACGGAAGATAAGGGCAATATCATCGGTAAGTACAATGAGAAAGGTTTTCGTGATGCGACCATTGTAGCCGATACCGTTACCCCCCTGCCAAACAACCGTGTTAAGCTTGATATCTGGATCGACGAAGGGGATAAATACTATTTCGGAGATGTGCGGTGGATAGGAAATACGGTCTATCCTTCCGAATACCTCACTGCCGTGTCGGGAATAAAAAAAGGAGATGTGTTTGATCAGAAGATGCTCGACAAGCGGTTGACCACCGACGATGATGCCGTCAGCAATCTTTATCTGAATAACGGGTACCTTTTCTTCAACCTCGAACCGGTAGAGTCGAATATTTACAGTGATACGATCGATTTTGAAATGCGTATTTTCGAGGGGAACCAGGCAACGATCGACAAGGTCATTATTGAGGGCAATACCAAGACCCACGAACATGTTGCGCGTCGTGAACTGCGGACTTATCCGGGCGACTTATTCAGTAAGGAAGCGATTATCCGGTCGGTCCGGGAATTGTCACAACTGGGTCATTTCGATCCCGAGGCCATCAATCCGGTACCAATCCCTCATCCTGAAGACGGAACAGTCGATATCAAGTACGAGATTCAGGAAAAGTCGAACGACCAGATCGAGCTTTCCGGAGGGTGGGGCGCAAGAATGTTCGTTGGAACGCTGGGATTGCGCTTTTCCAATTTCTCGGTCAGAAACATTTTCAATAAAGAAGCCTGGAGGCCATTACCCACGGGAGACGGGCAAACGCTTAGCCTGCGCGCCCAAACGAGCGGCAAATTTTATCAGTCTTACAGCCTTTCCTTTATTGAACCCTGGCTGGGCGGGAAGAAGCCAAATTCACTTTCTGTGTCTTTCTCGCATTCCAGGGTGAATTATTCGGCCAACAGCTATTATAACCGCGGCTACAGTCCTTATGGTTACGGGGGCTATGGGGGCTATGGAGGCATGTATGGCAATTATTACGATCCATATAGTAGCTATGGAGGTTACTATAATTCTTACTATCAAGACGATAATCCCGAAGATGACCAGATTCAGATTACATCGGCCATCGCCCTGGGGTATGGATACCGCTTATCCTGGCCTGACGACTACTTCACCATGTATCATGAAGTCTCCTGGGAGCATTACAAGCTTCAAAACATGTCGAGCTATTACTATTTTCTCAATGATAACACCGGACAAGGGAACGGACAATTTAACAATCTGAGCTTCAAGACCGTTTTCGGACGGAACTCGGTCGATAATCCGTTGTATTCACGGAGAGGGTCTGAAATTTCGCTGGGGCTGCAAGCCACCATCCCTTTTTCTTTGCTGAGTGGTAAGGATTATGGTTCAGAAGAAATGTCCAGCCAGGAACGTTACAAATGGATCGAATATCACAAATGGAATTTTAAAGGGGATTGGTACACGCCGATGTCGAAGAATACCAACCTGGTTTTGCACACGAAATTCGAGTATGGATTCCTGGGCTATTTTGACAAAAATGCCCGGTCGCCGTTCCAGCGCTTCCGGGTTGGCGGATCCGGCATGTCGGGTTATAATTTATATGGTGCGGATATTATTTCGTTGCGCGGCTACCAGGATTACAGCTTAAGTCCGACAACAGGATCGAACCTGTATGATAAACTTTCGGTGGAATTACGCTACCCGGTCACCCTAAAGCCGTCGGCAACGATCTATGTACTCAGTTTTATGGATGCAGGTAACGCATGGATGGACTTTCGGGACTTTGATCCGTTTGATCTGAAACGGGCGGCCGGAGTGGGTGTTCGTATTTTTCTGCCCATGTTTGGCTTGATGGGGATTGACTGGGGGTATGGATTTGATTCGGTGGAAGGGGATTCTTCGGTAGGAGGGAGCCAGTTCCATTTCGTGATTGGGCAACAATTCTGACCCGTTTATTTTTGGCGTGGTATTTGTTTTGGTAAGAAAAACATTCACATGAAGAAGATATTGTTTACAGCCGTTTTTTTAATTGTTGCAAGTGCAGCAATGGCTCAGAAATATGCGTATGTGGATATGGAGTATATTTTCAACAATGTCCCTGCGTATGCGGAGGCTCAGGAACGTTTGAAACAGATTTCCGACCAATATCAGAAGGAACTGGAAAATAAGCGGGGTGAGATCGAAAAAATGTACAATGCGTATCAGAACGAGTCGGGCAGGTTACCGGCCGAGACGAAGCGCAAACGCGAAGATGCGATTATCGCTGCTGAAAAGGAATACAAGGAGCTGCAGAGACAGTATTTTGGGCCTGAAGGGGTCCTTTCCAAAAAGCAGGAAGAAATCGTTAAGCCTATCCAGGATGAGGCGTTGAAAACGGTTCAAAGTCTTGCCGTTTCGGGCGGATATGCCGTTATTTTTGATAAGGCGGCAGGATCGGGTATGATTTATACCAATCCGCAGTTTGACCTGAGTGATCAGGTGCTTCAAAAGCTTGGTTATAAAAAATAATCGTTTATATTTGTGATCAAAAATTTAAAAATCCATAAGACATCATGAAATAGCCATAAGAGCGAAAGTTCATGCAAAACGAAAATGAGTAGATGGTTATTCCATCCGTTGGGATTTTAATTGAAAAAGAAAATACGAAAATTATACGAACTAATTTTGAAAATTTACACAGATGAAACAACTATTAAAAATCTGTCTGGCGGCAGTCCTGGTCGTTTCGGCAGGGACGGTAAGCGCACAGGCATTGAAGTTCGCCCATATTGATTCGCAGGCGTTGATCGAGGCGATGCCTGAGACCGCTGCAGCCCGGAAGTCGATCGAAGAGCAAACCGCCGGACTTGAAAAACAATTAGGTGATTTGCAAAAGGAATTTCAAACCAAGTTAGCCGATTATACGCAAAAAGCAGATTCGTTGACCGATTTGGTGCGTCAGGCGAAGGAAGAAGATTTACAGAATCTTCAGCAGCGGATCCAGACTTTTAACAACAATGCATCGCAGAAATTGCAGCAAAAACAGGCCGAATTGATGCAGCCGATTTTTGACAAGGCAAAAGGTATGATCGAAGAGGTCGCGAAAACGCAGGGTGTGATTTACGTGTTTGACACCCAAAATGTACTTTACAAGTCAACGGCGAGTATTGATCTGTTGCCCCTTGTAAAAACCAAGCTCGGAATTAAATAGGTTCGTCTTTCGTGCGAAGGCGGGCATCCACGGAACAGGGTGACCGACTCTGGCACGGACAGGTTTAGGCAGCACTTCGCTTAAAATATCGTTGGGAAAGCCATCTGTTTAGGATGGCTTTCTTTATTTTTGCATAAAACCTGTTTATGGAAAAGGAGTATCATCCCATCGGCGTTTTCGATTCAGGATACGGCGGACTGACCGTTCTCAAAGAACTGATCAATTCCCTTCCGGAACATGATTTCATTTATTTGGGCGACAACGCCCGTACTCCATATGGAACGCGTTCGTTTGAGGTGGTATATGCCTATACGCTTCAGGCTGTCAAAAAGCTTTTTGATCTGGGATGCCATTTGGTCATCCTGGCGTGTAATACAGCTTCTGCAAAGGCATTAAGGAATATCCAGCAAATCGATCTGCCTGTATTTGCACCTTCAAAGCGGGTGCTGGGCGTGATCAGGCCGAGTGTCGAATACGCGTCGGAGGTGACCTGCAACGGTCACGTGGGGGTGTTGGCGACGTCGGGCACCGTGGCGTCTCAGTCGTACCCGATCGAGCTTGAAAAGTGGTCGGGGGGCCGCGTAAAAATCACCACGCAGCAAGCGTGTCCGATGTGGGTGCCCATCGTCGAAAATAATGAAATCGGTACTCCGGGCGCTGACTATTTCATCCGGACAGACATGCTAAAGCTGTTTAGGAAAGATCCCGATATTGATTGTCTGATCCTGGGGTGTACCCATTACCCGTTACTGTCAGAAAGCATCCGGAAATACCTGCCCGGCAAGCATATCCGGGTGATCGAACAGGGAAGGGTTGTCGCCGGGAAGCTGGTTGACTACCTGATCAGACACCCGGAAATCGATGGCAGATGTTCTCACGGAGGCACCATCCGTTATTACACGACCGAGCAGGTCGAATTATTTGAAGCCCAGGCCCGGCAATTCATGGGAGAACCGGTCCGGGCAGAACGAATCA
>CAZANK010000216.1:0-6541 GCA_964486235.1 uncultured Prolixibacteraceae bacterium
TATTCAATTTTAATTCCTATATAAATCAATAATTTAACTCCTGGGAAACTTTAATTAGGAAACTATTGATAACCGATATAATCGCAGAAAAACATGAGAAGATTATTTTTACCAATTTTTTTGTGCTTCATTGTTGGAAGCACGCATGCCCAATGGCAACCCGCCGGGGACAAGATCAAAACGCCCTGGGCCGAAAAGATCGACCCGGCCCATGTTCTTCCCGAGTATCCCCGTCCGACGCTTCAGCGGGCCAAATGGGAGAATCTGAACGGATTGTGGGAATACGCCATCACGACGGCAGGCGCTCCCCGGCCTTCCCGGTTTGACGGGAACATCCTGGTCCCTTTTGCCGTAGAGAGCAGTCTCTCGGGCGTCGGTAAAACCGTGGGCATGGAAAATGCGCTTTGGTATAAACGCACGTTTACGGTCCCTTCAGACTGGAAGAATCAGCAAATCCTTCTTCATTTCGGTGCGGTCGACTGGAAAACAGACGTCTTTGTCAACGGGATCAAGATCGGGACCCACCAGGGCGGCTATACCCCGTTTTCGTTCAATGTGACGCCTTTTTTGTCGAAATCGGGCGAACAGGAGTTGCTCGTCAAAGTTTGGGATCCCTCCGACAAGGGGTATCAGCCCCGCGGAAAACAGGTGAGCGAACCCCGCGGGATCTGGTATACCTCCGTGACGGGGATCTGGCAAACGGTCTGGATGGAACCTGTCCATGAGAAGTTTATCGAAGCGGTCCGGACCACGCCCGACATTGACAACCACCGCATCACCGTTGAGGTATCGACCAGCGGTACAACCCGTGCTGACATTTATCAGGTGACCGTGTTTGACGGGAACAGGGAAGTTGCATCGGCAAAAGCTTCATCCGGACAGGTACTGGAAGTTCCTGTCCCGCAGGCTAAATTATGGTCGCCCGATTCGCCTTTCCTTTACAACATGAAGGTATCGCTGATCAGCAACGGGAAAGTGACCGATCAGGCCGGCAGTTACTTTGCCATGCGTAAAGTGTCTGTGAAACGCGATGAAAAGGGGATCGTCCGCCTGCAGTTGAACAGCAGGGATCAGTTCATGTTTGGTCCGCTGGACCAGGGATGGTGGCCCGACGGGTTGTATACGGCCCCCACCGACGAGGCCTTGAAATACGATGTGGTGAAAACAAAGGACTTTGGCTTTAACATGATCCGCAAACACGTGAAGGTGGAGCCGGCCCGTTGGTATTACCACTGCGATCAGCTCGGTATGCTGGTATGGCAGGATATGCCCAGCGGCGACCGTTCGCCCCAATGGCAGAACCGTCAGTACTTTAACGGGTCGGAGCTGGTACGAAGCGCCGAGTCGGAAGCCAATTTCCGCAATGAATGGAAAGCGATCATGGATTTGCTTTATTCCCATCCCAGCGTTGTTTGCTGGGTCCCGTTCAATGAGGCCTGGGGACAGTTTAAAACCAGCGAGATCGTCGACTGGACCAAAGCCTGCGATCCCAGCCGTCTAGTTAATCCGGCCAGCGGAGGGAATCATTATCCGGTGGGCGACATGCTCGACCTGCATAACTATCCGCACCCCGAGCTTTACCTGTATGACGCCTCGCGCGCCACCGTACTTGGCGAGTACGGGGGTATCGGACTGGCTGTGGAGGGTCACCTCTGGACTGACGATAAAAACTGGGGATATGTGCAGTTCAAGAGTCCGGACGAAGTGACCGGGGAGTACGTGAAATACGGGGAGCAGTTGTATACCCTTATCAAAGCCGGTTTTTCGGCGGCCGTGTACACGCAGGCCACCGACGTGGAGATGGAAGTAAACGGGCTGATGACCTACGACCGGAAAGTGATCAAGATCGACGAAAACCGTGTCAGGCAGATCAATCAGAAAATCTGCAACTCGTTGAAAAAATAGAAAAGAAAAGAGGCTTCCCGCGTGCGGGGCCTCTTTCTTTTTATGATCCATCGCGTATTTATTCAAAGATGTCGCGCATCTTCTCAAAGAAGTTCTTGTCGCCCGATCCGGGGGTATCCTGGAAATTGGGTGATTGCTGGAGTTTTTCAAGCATCTTCCGCTCTTCGGGGGTGATCTTTTTGGGAATCCAGGCATGGATGCGCACCAGCAGGTCGCCTCTCCCGTAGCCGTTGATGTCGGGCAACCCCTTTCCCCTTAAACGCAGGATCTTTTCAGGTTGCGTGCCTGGTTCGATCTTCACTTTCACCTTGCTGTCGACGGTTGGAATCTCGGAAGTGGTACCCAGGATGAAATCGGGCATATTGATAAACAAATTGTAGATCAGGTTATTTCCATCACGGATCAGGTCGGGATGGGATTCTTCCTGGATCACCACCAGCAAATCGCCGTTCACACCTCCGCGCCGTCCCGCATTTCCTTTTCCGGAGACGTTCAGTTGCATGCCTTCCCCCACACCGGCAGGGACCTTGATGTTCACCACTTCCTCTCCGCGGACAACGCCTTCTCCTCCGCAGTTGGCACACTTGTTTTTGATCACCTGGCCTTCGCCGTTACAGGTCGGGCAGGTGGTGGTCGTTTGCATTTGTCCCAGTAATGTGTTGGTCACGCGGGTCACGTGGCCGCTACCGCGACAGGTGGAACAGGTCGCATAATCAGAGCCTCCGGCAGCCCCGGTTCCCTGACAAACGTTGCACCGGACATATTTTTTGAGTTTCAGCTTCTTTTCAACACCCTTATCAATCTCGTTGAGGGTAAGCATGACTTTTACCCGCAAATCAGACCCGCGGTGTACCCGCCTCCCCTGACTGCGTGCGCCTCCGAAGCCGCCAAAATTGCTGAATCCGCCGCCAAATCCGCCGCCAAAAATGTCACCGAACATGGAGAAAATGTCGTCCATAGACATGTCGTGTTGACTAAAACCGTTTCCGGCGCCGCCCATCCCGGCGTGACCAAACTGGTCGTAACGCTGCTTCTTTTGCGGATTGCTCAACACCTCGTATGCTTCGGCAGCTTCCTTGAATTTTTCTTCCGCTTCCTTATCGCCCGGGTTTTTGTCGGGATGATACTGGATCGCCTTTTTCCGGTAAGCTTTTTTGATCTCTTCAGCGCCGGCATCTTTACTCACGCCCAATACTTCGTAATAATCTCTTTTTGCCATGCTTTTGTCTGTCTTTTTCTTTCAGGTTATTCGCCCATGACCACCCGGGCATAGCGAATGACCTTCTCATTCAGCAAGTATCCTTTTTGGATAACATCAACGATTTTCCCCTTTAACGCTTCAGCGGGAGCAGGGACCTTGGTCACGGCTTCGTGAAGATCCGTGTCAAGCTCCTTTCCATTTGCGTCAATCTCTTTGACGCCGTTTCTTGTCAAAAACTCCTGAAATTTAGTATAAATCAGCGCAATGCCTTGTTTGAACGGATTCTCGTCTTCGATATCCCGGAGCGCGTCGAGGGCGCGTTCCAGATCATCGATGACCGGAAGAAGGTTGGTTAACACTGTTTCTCCTCCCGATTTCAACAACTCCATTTTTTCTTTCAACGTGCGCTTCCGGTAGTTGTCAAATTCTGCCTGCAACCGAAGGTGTTTATCCCTGACTTCGGCAAGTTCGTTTTCAAGTGTTTCTATTTGTTCGTGTGTTTTGTCTTTTTTCGACTTCTTTCCTTCTTTCTTTTCTTCAGCGGTTTTTGCTGCAGCAGGTTCTTGCTGCGCATGACCGGCCGTTTCCTTCACTTCTTCGGCGCTTTGATCCTGTTCGTTCTTTTTTTTATCTTCTGCCATTGTAGCTGAAATTTTTATAGTTAACGGATTCACCACTCACAAAAAATCTGCCATGTCCTGAATAAAGGACAAATTGGCATTTCGTCGCTGTTCAGGATGACAAAAGTATAAAAAAGAAAAGGCACTGTGCCGGTACCGGCTATTCGATTCGTTTGATGCCGGCGCCGACTGCCTGGAGCCGGAGGTCGATCTGTTCGTAACCGCGGTCGATTTGTTCGATGTTGAATATCTTACTGGTCCCCTGGGCAGAAAGTGCAGCAATAAGCAGGGCGACACCGGCCCGGATATCGGGTGAGGTCATGGTCGTCCCGCGAAGCCGGTGTTTGCGGTTTAAGCCGATCACGGTTGCCCGGTGCGGATCGCACAGGATGATCTGTGCTCCCATGTCGATCAGCTTGTCGACAAAGAAGAGCCGGCTTTCGAACATTTTCTGGTGGATCAGGACAGTTCCTTTTGCCTGTGTGGCGACCACCAGAAAAATACTCAGCAGGTCGGGTGTCAGCCCGGGCCAGATCGCATCGGCAATAATCATGATCGAGCCGTCAATAAAGGTCTCGATCTCATATTCATCCTGAGGCGGGACATAAATCGTATCGTCCTTTATTTCAAGCCGGATTCCAAGCTTCCTGAACGAGTCGGGGATGACTCCCAGGTGCGGGACCCCGGCACGGGGGATGGTGATTTCGGAGCCGGTCATGGCGGCAAGCCCGATAAAGCTGCCCACTTCGATCATGTCGGGCAAAACCTGGTGGGAACAACCCGAGAGCGAGCGAACCCCTTCAATATACAAAAGATTTGATCCGATACCGCTTATCTTTGCACCCATCCGGACAAGCATCCCGCAGAGTTGCTGAAGGTAGGGTTCGCAGGCCGCGTTGTAGATGGTTGTTTTTCCTTCGGCAAGCACGGCAGCCATGAGGATATTGGCGGTCCCGGTCACGGATGCTTCTTCCAGCAGCATATAGGTGCCGGTGAGCTTCCGGGCTGTTACCGCGTAGGCGTTTTTATGAAGATCGACCTCGAACCGGGCTCCCAGTTTTTGCAGACCGATCAGGTGGGTATCCAGCCGGCGGCGTCCGATCTTGTCACCGCCGGGTTGCGGAATGAATGCTTTTCCATAACGGGCAAGCAGGGGGCCGACAATCATGATGGACCCGCGGAGGCTCGTGGCCTGATGGGCGAATTTTTCAGTCTGCAGGTGCGACAGCGTCAGCGCATCAGCCTGGAAGGTATAGCCGCCTTTTTTCAGACGCCGGATTTTTACACCTAAGTCGGTCAGAATCTCGATCAGCTTCAGTACATCGCTGATCTCAGGAATGTTGGTGATCGTAACCTCCCCGGGAGTGAGCAACGTGGCACAGATCACTTCCAGCGCTTCGTTTTTTGCCCCCTGGGGTTCGAGCGTCCCTTTTAGTTTTTTTCCTCCTTCAATCTGAAATGTTGCCATTCCGGGGTAAGTGGGTTAATCATTTTTACGAAACTGCTTTTTGGGGATCCGCGGGGTGACGTTTTTTTTGCGGTTCCTGAAAAGGATGTCCTTGGTTTCTGTCAGGTCAAGGTCGGAGCGTTTTATCTGACCTTGTGAAAGGGATTCCAGGTCCGCGTAGATTTTCTCATCATCGACGGTATCCTTGTTCCATACCAGGTAACTCTTTTTCATGTGATTGGCTAGCAGTTTGATCAACGCTTCCTTTTCCTCCCCATTTTCAAATGCCGCCGCCTTTGTGATCAGCGATTCCATAATCTTCCCGTAATGGCGAAGGCGGATCTTTCCATAATCATAGCCGATTCTGCCGGGAGGTTCATTGAAGGTCTCCCTTTTGGGGGGGTCGTAAGGATAATCGATGTCGAGCTGAAAATCAGCCATGATTGCCAGGTGATCCCATAATTTATGTTTAAAATCATTGATATCCCGAAGATACGGGTACATGCTACCCATGATATCAATGACGGTTCTCGCTGCCCGGTTTCTTTCATCCCTGTCTTCAATCGTCATGATATGGTCAACCATATTCTGAAGATTCCGGCCATATTCAGGCAGGGGTAATTTCTTACGGTTTGAATTGTAATCCATTTAAAAAATATCAAAATAAAATATTGAATCAAAAAAGGTTGTTCCTTGTTCTTCTAAAATTATTGTAATTCCGTGATCGAATTTTGTGAAGAAATAATTTAAGAGCAAATCACAACGTCTTAGCAGTTGGTGGTAAATTCCCTGCTGCAAATCTAAATTAAAAAATTAAGCTGTCAAATCTTTTTCACTTATTTTTCGTTTTCGCGACCAGGACATAAGAATTAAGACACAACGCGTTGCGATTCACCGAAGCGAAATGTCTTTTTTCTGTGGTCAACGGTCTCCATGAATAATCCTGAGCTTCGCAAATTTCAGCAATAACTGCTTTTGTCCGGCGTTACGAAAAAAAACCGTCGCTTTCAGATTAGGGAAGGATCCTTCCACCTGCAAGACTTTCCCTTGTCCGAAACGTTGATGTTCCACCGTCATCCCTGCCTGTATCGCGCGCGGATCGTCACCGTCAAAGCTTTGGCTTTGTTTTTTTGCCTCCCTCAGTTTGATCAGCTTTTCGGTCAGGGTTTGCTGATGTTCGAGCAGGGGTTGTCTGACAACGGGACCTGCCTTGTCCCGGAACGAACTTTGGGCGGCCGGAATAACGGGCTTCTCATTCTCAAAATGGAACTCGTTTTCTTCGGGCATATCCAGGTATTCCGGGTCAATTTCCGCGATAAAGCGGCTGGGATTGCAGAATTCCAGTTTCCCCCACCGGTAGCGCTGTTT
>CAZANK010000217.1:0-6519 GCA_964486235.1 uncultured Prolixibacteraceae bacterium
AATAGATACGGTGAAATTTATGATTTTTATCGTTATGAATGACTCGTAGACTGAGTACACCCGAAGGAACCACTACCTACCGCTATAACAGTCCTAAAAAACAGTTGATCAACATTTGCCTGCCCGGCAGCATAAGCCGCAGTTACAGCTATGACAATAAGGGACGTGTGGAAACAATTACGGATACCATACCGGGATCTTCCCCGTTTTTGACTACCTTTACCTACGATAGTTATGGAAGATTAAGCACCTGTACCCATCCCTCCTCCATCGTGGAGACCATGAACTACAACGCGGGCGGTTACCTGTTCCATTTCGGCAGGAGGTGCGGTACGCCGGAACAGAATCTTTTTTGAGGTCAGTATTTTGAGGTCTGATAACCGGAGTTTTTAGCGACGCTTTTTCTTTTAATACCTAAACTTGATTACCTTTAGGCACTGAAACAATTCCATAACCTAAACAAATTGAACGCATGAATAAGCATAAAGGAGGTTCGTCCGATAAAGTTTACCTCACGAACAAACTGATACTGCTATTTTTCCTTTTTGCGCCGGTTTTCACGTTTGCCCAAACGGATTGGAAGGAGATTGTTACGGTGGAACAAGCCTGTTCGGCCTGGCCGACGCAGATCGACGTCATTTTTCAGCATCTGGACCTCAGCCGTAAAGGTCTGGAGGAAGTCCGCCAGGCCTGGGAGAAGAAAGACATCGCAGCGGCCTGCACGCTGCTGCTGGCGTATTTTGAGAACGGTCCGGTAGCGCAAAAACGGGCGAAAGTGCAGCCTGCCCCGTCTGATCAGACGACCGATTCAGGGGAACAGGTGCTCCGGAACACGTTCACCTTCCAGCAGGTGACAGGCAGGGTCCCTCTTTTGGGCAACGGCCATCTTCAATGGGATTTTGAAGGTCCGGAAAACGACATCGAATGGGCCTGGGCGCTGAACAGGCACTACCCGATGGGAACTTTGCTCCCGGAATATTTCAAAACCGGTAACCTGCGTTATGCCCGCTATATCGACTGGTTCGTGAAGAGCTGGATCGTTCAGGGCCTCCCTTACCCTGCCGTCAAAAGCAGCACCGCCATGTGGCGTGGCCTCGAAGTGAGCTTCCGCGTGAAAATGTGGGCGCAGCTCTTCTATCAGCTCACCGGCGAGGCAGCGCTTTCGCCGGCCACCAGGCTGCTGATCCTGAGTAGTATCCCTGACCACATGCACTATGCCCGTCATTTCCATGCTTCCAACAACTGGCTGACCATGGAAATGACCGGACTGGCTACGGCCGCCACCTCCTGGCCCGAATTCCGGGAATCGGCCGAGGGATTGAAATATGCTGTGTCGGCCATGACGGAAAGCCTTAAGGAACAGGTCTATCCCGACGGCGTCCAGACCGAGCTGACTTCACACTATCATCACGTGGCGATGAGCAATTTCAGCCTCCTTGATGCGATTTGCCGGGAGGCGGGTGTTGCTTTGTCCTCTGACTTTACGGAACAGATCGAGAAGATGTGGAACTACCTGGCCTGGACGATCCGTCCCGACGGCTTTGGCTTGCTCAACAACGACGGCGACCGCGACAATAACCGGCAGCGGGTGTTGACTGCGGCGGAGAAATACGGAAGAAAAGAATGGGAATACATCGCCTCGAACGGTGAAAGGGGACTGAAACCGGAATTGCCTTCGGTGGTTTTCCCCTGGGCCGGACATGTGATCTCCCGGAGCGGATTTGACGCTGATGCCCATTGGTCGTTTTTCGACATCGGCCCGTGGGGCAGCGGACATCAGCACAACGATAAACTGCACCTGTCGGTCGCCGCCTTCGGACGCGACCTGCTGGTCGATGCCGGCCGGTTTGCCTACAAGGGAGAGGTGGCCCGCAAGTTCAGACCATACGGGACAGGAAGTCAGGGGCACAACGTGCTGCTCATTGACGGGAAAGGACAGGCGCCCGGCCCCAGGGTAACCGACAAGCCGGTACCTGAAAACGACTGCCAGGTGATGCCTGATCATGACCTGGCGCGGGGTTCGTTCAGCGCGTTTAACGGACTGGAAGGCTCCTGCTCCCATACCCGGACTGTTTATTATAAACGCGGACAGTTCTGGGTGGTGATTGACCGGGTGACGACCGACAGGCCGCGGACCATCGAAGCTTTGTGGCACTGGCACCCGTCGTGCGAGGTGGAAGTCCGCGACGGAATGGCGCTGACCAGGAACCTGCGGGGAAACCTGCAGCTCATTCCGGCCGGCGGACGGCAATGGTCGGTCAAGAAAATCAAAGGACAGGAAGACCCAGATATACAGGGCTGGTACAGTGAAGAATACAATAAGTTCGAGCCGAATCCGACTACTGTGTTCGAAACCCGCATCGGCGGGAACAGCACCTTCGTCTGGATTTTATACCCCTCGGAGATGCTTGAAACACCGGTCAAGGCCCGGATCATTTCGGAAACTGCGTCGGAAATGACGCTGGAGGTTTCAGGAATGCCGAACGGGACGGAAAGGCTGGTCATTAGTGAATAGTGAGTCGTAAGTCGTAAGTCGTAAGTAACCATGCAACTATGTCACCGGACAACCCTTTTTCGGTTTCCATTTCCCGGCCTCCGGTCTCCGCTTTCTGCTACGCTCCATGCTCTACGCTAATGCAACCTGCAACCTGCAACCTGTAACCTGCAACCTGTAACTTGTAACCTGTAACCCTTTAACCCCTATTGCTGATGAAATCTTCTATCTTACTCCCGACACTTCTTATCCTCCTGTTTTCAACCTTGATGGTCCAGGCGCAGTTCGTAGGCAAGGACCGGAAAATCCTGGCTTCGGAGGCAGAGGCCATCGACCTGAAAAAGGCCCTGGCGACGGGCGATGCCTGGAGCGAACGCCCTGGTTATCGTGACCGGGCTTTCTGGGACGGACTCCCGGCTGACATCCGTCAACCGTACATTGAACGGGCGCAAGCGTATCTGGCTTATGACTGGCCGGTGGTCAAGGCGACCGGCTACCTCGAGTTCGTCCGCTCGGGCGATCGCCGGCAGGAGGTTTATGCGGCCTGCAGCAATGCCCTGATCTCGCTGGTGATGGGGGAACTGGTCGAAGGGAAAGGCCGGTTCCTGGATCAGGTCATCAATGCGGTATGGTATTACAGCGAACAGACCTGGTGGGGCTGGTCGGCTCACCTTAGTGCACAGAAGGCCGGATCGGGGTTGCCCGACATCAACGAGCCTGTTGTCGATCTGGGGGTGGGAGAGGTGACCAGCAACCTTTCCTGGACCTTGTACCTGTTTAAGGATGCATTCGACAACGTGCATCCCCTGATCGCTTCGCGGCTGAAACAGGCAATCATGGAAAAAGCGCTCAACCCGTATTTTACCCGTGACGATTTCTGGTACATGGGGTTCACCCGTGAACGCAGGGTCAACAACTGGAACCCCTGGGTCAACTACAACATGCTGACCAGTTTCCTGCTGGTTGAGGACGATCAGGCAAGGAAGGCCAAAGTTGTGCAAAAGATCCTTCTTTCGCTCGACAAGTTTCTGGACGGGTATGCTGATGACGGCGGATGCGATGAAGGCCCTTCCTACTGGGGAGCGGCGGGCGCCTACCTTTTCGAATGCCTGGAGATCATGAAAAATGCGACCGGCGGACAGTATGACGTGTTTGATGATCCGCTCATCCAAAATATCGGGAAATACTTTTACCAGGTGAACATCCACGCCCCGTATTTCATCAACTTTGCCGATGCCGACGCGAAAACCGGCGGGGCGCCGTCGAGCGTTTACCGTTATGGGAAGGCGATCGGCGACGGACAGATGCACCGGTTCGGCGCTTACCTGGCCGACCTGAATAACTGGGGTAAAAGTAGTTTGGGCGGAAAGATCGGCGACCAGCTTCGCGACCTGCGCCTGCTGGAAGAGATTCACAATGCCGAAAAAGAAGAGGCGCTCGTGGCCGACTTTTGGTTCCCTGACACGGAGATTGCCGGAGGCCGCGACCGTGCCGGCAGCTTTAACGGGTTCTTCTTCGGGGCCAAAGGCGGGTTCAATGCGGAAAGCCACAACCATAACGATGTGGGATCCTGCCTGATGTATTTCGACGGCAAACCCTGCCTGATCGATGTGGGAAGGGAAGAGTATGTCGCCAAGACTTTCAGTTCCCGTCGCTATGAGATATGGACCATGCAATCGGGCTACCATAACCTGCCGGTCATTAACGGTGTGGAACAGAAGGAAGGCGCGGCGTTCAAAGCGAGGAATTCATCCTATAAAGCCAGCGCCCGTTCGGTCATGTTCTCAACCGATATTGCCGGCGCCTATCCGGAAGCAGCCCGGGTAAAAAGCTGGGTGCGCAGCTACACGCTCAACCGGGGTAAAAGCTTTGTGGTACGCGACCGCTATGAACTGGCTGAAACAACCGGCAAACCCACCGGCCCGAACTTCATGACAGCCTGCAACGTGAGCGAGGTGAAGCCGGGTTTGTTGCGGCTTGATGGCGATGGCTTCAGTATATGCATGAGTTATAACCCCAAACTGGTCAAGCCCGAAATTGAGTTCATCGAGGTGACAGACGGAAAACTGCAAAGCTTCTGGCCCGGCGGCGTAACCCGCATCCGGATGCAACTGATCAATCCGGGGTTGAAGGGCGATTGCCGGTTTACGTTTTCGGTGATTGAGTAACAGGGCAGAAAAAGACGCGATGAGGGCAGCGAATTTCGTCATGAGCTTACGCGATAGGACGTTGCGTTATGTGATAAGACCAGGCAAACGAATTGCAAGATGAACCAAACGAATCAGAAAGAGATGAACAAAAAACTGTTTACCCTGCTGGCCCTGCTGGCATTGACAGCAGGAACCGGGATGCTGAATGCCCGGGCACAGAACAATGAAAAGCGGCAGCCTTACGATATTGCCGCCTTTGTGTGGCCATCCTATCATCCGGACGACCGTGCCAAAATATTCTGGCCCGACGGCATTGGCGAATGGCAGACGGTCAAAAAGAATGAAGCCAAATTCAAGGGGCATGAACAGCCCCGCTATCCGCTTTGGGGATACATCAATGAGGCCGATCCGTATGTGTCCGGAATGGAGATCAACGCTGCCGCCGACCATGGGGTGAACGTCTTCATCTTCGACTGGTACTGGTACGACGGGATGCCTTTCCTGGAGGGACATCTGAATGACGGCTACCTGAAAGCGCGAAACAACGACCGGGTGAAGTTTTACCTGATGTGGGCCAACCATGATGTCAACATGACGTGGGACAAGCGGAACGCCGGCAAACCCAACGATGCCCTGATCTGGAAAGGGGCAGTCGACCGTGACGGGTTTGAAGTGATCTGCCACCGGGTGATCGAAAAATACTTTTCACACCCCTCTTATTACACGGTAAACGGGAAACCCGCCTTTATGATCTATGAACTGGATCGCTTGATCGAGGGACTGGGTGGCGTCAAAGAGACCAAAGAGGCACTGGAATGGTTCCGGAAAGAAACCGTGAAGGCTGGTTTTAAGGGACTGGACCTTCAACTCACCCTGCGCAGGAGCGGCTCCGGCGTGACCGGGACCGCCGGGGACAATATGGGAACACAGAAAGAAGTTGTGAAGCAGTTGGGCTTCGACGGCGCCACGCACTACCAGTTTGTGCATTTTACCAATATTGACCGCGATTACAATGAGATCATGAACGATGTGGAGAAAGAGTGGAATTCGGTTGACAATGACTTTGAAATTCCCTATTATGCGCATGTTTCGGTTGGATGGGATAACAACCCCCGGTTTGAAATGTTCCGGTCGGGAGTTGTGAAGAACAATACCCCTGAGAATTTTGAAAAAGCGCTGGTCAGGGCCAAAGCGTATGCCGACGCGCACCCCGGTCAGGTGCCGTTGATCACCATCAACAGTTGGAACGAGTGGACGGAAACCAGTTACCTTCAGCCCTGTACCCTGTACGGGTATGGCTACCTGGAAGCCGTTAAACGGGTTTTTGGACCAAGCAGCAAATAGGCCTGATTAAGTTGCACCGTCTAAATTGATCTCAAATTTTGCGATACAGATCAAATATCTTTATACTTGGTGGTATAACAATTGAAAAAATAGTGGTGTCATGGAAAAAATAACATTAAGCTTGCGTAATGCCTCTTTAAAAAAGCAAATTAAGCGATATGCCCAAAAAAGGGGACTGACTATTTCCGGTATTGTGGAGAATTATCTTCAAAACCTGGTCAAGGCGGAACGGCACAGTCTCAAAAAGAATTATGAATTACCCGGAGAACTGGATTCATTGTTGGATGGCATTGAGGTAAATGAGAAGCTGCAAATGAAAGGATACAAATCATTAAGAGACGAAATGTATGCCAATCGGGGAGAATAAGATACGACGGGTTTTGCTGGATGTGAACGTTTGCATTGATTTAATTGTAAACCGCTCTCTCTCACCCGATACAAAGAAGGAGTTCTTTGCTGTTTTGTTGCAAAATGATATTGATACTTATGTGCCTGCTTTTTCGATTGATACGATCTTCTACATATTGAACA
>CAZANK010000218.1:0-6509 GCA_964486235.1 uncultured Prolixibacteraceae bacterium
CTGAACAGAATGTAGACGCTCAATCTTCCGTATCGTCGGTTCTTCGGACAAACGCAACAGTTGCGCCAATTCTTTCTTTTTTGCTTCGGGATCGAATTCCTTTGTTTTCAGCATATCGGCCCGTAATTGTAATCCTTTGGCACGGCAATATTCTGCCGTAGTTGTCACTCGCTGACCCCGCTTGCCTACTTCGAAAGACATCAGTTCTTCCACAGGGTCTATCGGTAAATCAACAAATCGTTTGGGCGCTCCCGTGCCTTTTCCTTTCAGGTGTAGCTCGAACCATCCTAACATCGATTCCTGAAAATCGGGCCAGTATCCGTGTACGACGTCGGCAATGAAATGCGAAAGATTTTCGTCGGCACCATAGAAGGCATATACCGGACGGACACGTTTAAACGTGCTAAACATTTCTGCGGGAACAAAAGCATGGATTGTCTCCCTGAAAGCGGTACCTATTCTCAATGGACGCGGAGCTATCAATGCCAGCAGTCCGTCCCATTCGGAAAATGTAAGCCCGTCAACAACCGTTTCGCAAATACAATTGGTGCCTGTTACATAAGCCCGGAACGTACCGATACTCGCAACGGGCATTGCTGCGGCTATTCTTTCGTCAAGCGCCGCGATCCACATGGTCTGATGGCCACCGCCGCTGGCTCCCGTCGCCCCTATTCTGCGGGTATCTACATAAGGGAGGGAACAGAGAAGGTCCAAAGCCCGCATATTGTCGATAACCTGCATACCGGTAAGCGTTTCGCCTACATTGAGCAACGAGGCTCCCAAATTGCCGCCATGATACTCCCGGTCGCCATGCTCCGTCGTCCGCTCGCCCGCGCCCCAGGGGTCAATACTTAACACCACAAATCCATTCGTCACAAGCGCATTCGCGGGCTGCTGCACCCTGACAGCCGACCTGCCTTCACGATGATGCCCTACCAAACACAAAACCGCCGGGAACGGTCCCGTGCCGTTGGGAATATACAGGGTAGCAGTCGCATAAATATCCGGACGTGTCTGAAAAACAATATTCTTCACGGTAAAACCGTCTTTATTCCGCTCATTCATCACCTGTATATCCAAAGGCAAGTCATGGTCAACACAAATTTTTAATTTTTCCATGAACAGCTTCCTGAGAGGGATACGATAATCTTCCCATTCTTTCTTTGTTGCAGGCAAGACGCGGCAATTAAACGCCTTTCCCGCTTCTGAGGTCAGCCATTCGCCGATATAGTCCTGCTCTTCTGCAAACACATTCGGCAACGACGGTTGTGCCCCTGTCTGGACACCCTGAAAAAATAATACACATATTATTACAAGCCTCTGCATGACTGTTAATTTTAATTGATTCATTTCGGTACAGGAAAGAAGAGCAGCAATAAAAGTAACTGTAACCCGTCTGCTCATATCCTTTAAAAAGAAAGATCTTTTGCTTGCGCCATCATTTAAACACCACTCCGGCGTCTGAAAACCTGCAAAAAGCAGTTTCAAAAAATAAAAAATATGAGGCCGTCTGAGCCGGTGATTTCAACGTTTACAGACGGCCTCATCATGTTTCAAAACTACCCTATCGTTCCAGGTTCGGGTTGATATTAGCGTCGTCGGCATGATAGGGCGCATAAATCCTGCTTTCGTTCCAGCTCCCTGTTACCGGGCTGAGTTCTTTGCAGATCACGCCAGGTGCCACTTCAATGCCCGGATTTGATACACGATAATTGAAGTGCTCCTGTACACGATTCATGCGGAACATGTCAAAATATTGCGGTGCAAATGGCCCGTAAAACAAACCTGCCACTTCCCAACCATGTTCTTTGCAGGCAGCTTCAGCCAGGGCTTCATTCGATATGCCGGCGGAATAGAGATTCGTTTGGGCGCCATCGGCCCGGTTGCGCACGGTGTTGAGCAATTGTACTGCTTTGGCCTTGTCGCCCGAACCTGAGCGGCCTACTGCTTCGGCATACCAGCAAAATACCTCGGCCAGGGTGATTTGCGTATGGGCCTTGTCGGTTGTGCTCGAAATGGCCGTCATTCCCCTGGTATAGTCCCATTCGCCGGGATAATTGTTGGCATCAGTCGTTACGGTAGTCATCATCCGGATAAACCAGGGTTGCCGTTGTGTCTCATCGCGGCGCGTGTCCCACCAGTCAACCAATATTGCAGAATCAGTATTGTCGGGATCAAGGATGAGCGTTTTTGGCGCATAAATGGCATCTTTGCGCGGGCCTTCCGGAAACTCTTTCCAGAACTTTATCTCTCCATGATATTCATTCCAACTGGGGCCTTGCACTGCTTTACCTGCCTTGTATTGGGCAACATCGCTCGGAGCCATATAACTGTCATAGGTTCCCATTGCCCCCGAACTGGCATATCTGTTATAATAGACCGACAGCAACGACTCGCTGTTAGACGTTTCGTACTGTTTGGAATTGATTTTCCAGAATTGGTCGAACAGAGCGTAGGGATAGGTCCCGTTTTCCACGCCATCGATCACTTCTTTGGCTTTGGCTGCGGCTTTGGCATAATACTCCGTTTTGTTGTTGGGCCATCCGGCATACGAAAGATAGAGATAGGCTGCGGCTGCTTTGGCTGCGGCCTGTGTGACCCAGGCGTTACCACCTATTGACGCCTGCGATGCTGCACCGCTTATGTTACTCCATTTTACAGGGGCTTTTTCGGCCTTTTCAATATCGGGAAGTATTACTTTTTCCCATATTTCGGCTACCGTCGGCACGGACACCTCATAATCCACTGCATCCGTTAATATCATGGGAACCGCGCCCCACGTGGTCACCAGGTGGAAATACGCCCATGCCCGCCAGAAATAAGCCTGTGCCATGTAAGCATCGAGGGTCGTCTCGTCAACAGGTTCATTCTCTGCATATTGAATGGTGAAATTGGCTTGCTTTATCACTAAATAGAGGTCAGCCCATTGCTGTTTGGCATACGAGTCCGTCCCGGTAGGGGCATAAATTTCCCAGTCATGCTGGGCTCCCGTCATTCTCGGATTGGTGCTCAGGTCTGCCCCAGCCACGTACGATGGGTAATGTTCATTGTTGTTCCCATAATAGGCTACCTGGTAATAGAGCGAGTGCATTGCCAAATCAAGGTCTTTCCTGCTTTTGAAAAAGTTCACCGAGGCTAACTGACCTTTCGGGTCTTCGGTAAGGAACGATTCACAAGAAACCGCCCATATCGAAATGAATCCAATACAAATTATTTTAATAACCGTTTTCATTTTCGTCATTTTTAGGCTATCGAATTAAACTACAATCAAAAATTGACATTTACCCCAACAGTGAAAACCCGAGGTAGCGGGAAAGCGCCAAGGTCGAGGCCATTGTTCAGATCGATGGCGTTGCTCGCGTCGCCCATCAGCGTGTTCACGCTTTCCGGATCCAACCCACTGTACCTGGTCAGCACGAAAAGGTTTTGCGCGCTGATCGACAACCTGACGTCGGCAAATTTTGCAGTTTTCTTCGGGATACGATAGGCGATGCTGACGTTTTTCAGTCTCAGGTACGAAGCGTCTTCAAGTATCCTGGTCGAGCCATGATAGTTCATTGAGCTTTCCCTGTTACCGGAGGTGAGTTTTGTTCCGATCACTGCATCATCAAGGTTTCCGCCATGTTGTTTAAGATAGTCCCAACTCTGGTACCACGCTTCGCGGTACACCGGAATGCCGCTGGCCATATACGATTTCAGAAGATTGAGGCGGCTATTTCCTGCAACGGCCGTAAAAAACACACTGGCTTCCCAATTGCCAAAGGAGACCATATTGTTCCAACCGAAGTTCCAGGTCGGATTGGAGTTTCCCTTCATAATCCTGTCAGCGTTGGTAGGGGTTTTGGTAAGCGTACCATCGGCGGCCTTATACTGGGCAAAACCGTTGCTGTCGTATCCCCCGAAATCGAGTACCCAGAACGAACCGATGGGTTTACCCGGTTCGAGTCTGGTGGTGGATTCAAACGTACCTGAATACCCCACCGTGCCGTTCAGAAAATTTAAGCCGGCAAGATCAACCACTTCGTTTTTCTGCCAGGCAGCGGTTAGCACACTGCTCCAGGTAAGTTTTGACTTTTTTACCGGATAGGCGTCAATCATCATTTCAATACCGGTATTTTTGAGTTCCCCTGCATTGGTCCAGAACGTTCCGCTGCCATTGTATGCCGGTATGGTTTTCTGGAACAACAAGTCGGTCGTGTTTTTCACATACCAATCAAGGGTGAAGTTCAGGCGCTGATCAAACATACCGGCATCAACACCTGCATCCCACTGTTTCGTTGTTTCCCAGCTCAGGTCGGGGGTAGGCAAATTTTTCCCCCAGTAACCGGTTACGCCGGTCATCGTAGAATAGGCATACGTCGTGGACGCAAGCATGCCGAGCGTGTTATAATTGGCAATAGCCTGGTTGCCCACAACCCCATAACTTGCCCTGAGTTTTAATTGCTGAAACAGCGACTGACCTTTCATAAAACTTTCTTCCGCCACGTTCCATGCCACGGCGCCCGATGGAAAATAACCCCATTTGTTGTCGCCCTGGAATCTCGACGAACCGTCAGCCCTGATGGTAGCGGTGATCCTATACCTGCTTTTGTAGCTGTAGTTAAAGCGTCCGAAGTACGATACCAGCGATGAAGCAGAGTATGCGTTGCTGGCGTTACGGCCTGCTCCGTTTGCCAGATTCCAGTAACCAACAGTAGGCCCATTTTGCAGGTTAGTGGCGCTGCCGGTCAGGCTTCTGCTTTCATTGCTAATGAGCTCCAGCACGCCGGTAGCCGTAATGGAATGGTCACCGAAAGTTTTTTGATAAGTGAGATTGTTCGTGTTTTGCCACGACAGGCTATGGGCATAGCTGTTGTTCGCATTGTCGGTAGCCCCGGGGGCAGCTAATGCGGAACTAAAGCTGTAGCTCTGGCTGTCACCAAGACCAATGTACCCCAATGCAGAAAAAGTCAGCCCGTCGATAATATAAAAGGTCAAATCGGTAAGGGCGCGGAACGAATTATTGTAAGAATCGTTTTTGTTCACCATTTGTGCCCCATAATAGTTGGGCAAAACCAACATCTTGACATTGTCATTATTGTATATTCCCGTTACAGGGTCTTTCATTTCCATCGCCGGATTGTACGACATAAATCCCCATACTGAAGCTCCGCTGTCGGCGTTTTTCATGTGGGTGCGGAAGGCGCTTAGGTCAGTATTGATCCTAAGCCACTTATACACTTTAGTATCTAAATTGGCGCGTAAAATCTGCTTGGCATACCTTGCCTCAATAATATTGGAGTTTTGGTCAATCACATTTGCCGAGATGATGTATTTGGTATTTGCGGTACCGCCCGAAACGCTGACTTTATTGTTTTGAGTAAGTGAGGGTCGGGTTACAGAGTCCCACCAGCGAATACCCTTTGTGCCGTCACGAAACGATTCCACCGCGTCGTCGGTGATGCTGGCTGGTTTGATCACTCGTTGCGCCTGTGCAAACTCATAGGGGCTCATCATGTTGTACGTATTGGTTACGTTTCCCCAACCTGTTTGCGAATCGAATGTGACCACTGAACGGCCTTCTGCTCCGCGTTTGGTTGTAATGAGTATAACACCATTGGCTCCGCGCGACCCGTAAACTGCCGTCGACGAGGCGTCCTTCAAAATTTCGATCGACTGGATATCGTCCGTGTTCACGGTGCCCATACTGCCGCTTACGCCGTCTATAATAACAAGCGGATCGTTGCTTTTATTGATGGATGTAATACCACGGACACGGATTTTAATGCCGCCATCGGGCCGGCCATTCATGGTGGTTACGTCAACGCCCGCTACACGTCCCTGCAGCGCCTCCGTCGCCCGAACCATCGGTTGGGCTGCAAACAGCCGGTTGCTTACCGAAGACACAGAACCCGTGAGGTCGCTTTTTTTCATTGTTCCGTAACCTACCGCGACCACCTCTTCTATTCCAATGGTTTCTTCTTCCATCACGACATTCAGAAGCGTTCGACCGGCAATATCGACCTCCAGCTTTTTCATCCCAACAAACGAAAAAACAAGTACCGAATTAGCCGGAACATTCATAAGGGAATAACTCCCGTCAACACCTGTGATTGTTCCATGAGCTGTTCCCCTTACTACCACCGAAACTCCGGGAAGAGATGCCCCGGAAGGATCGGTGATCTTGCCGGAAACTGAACCCTGCTGGGATGTTTTATTTTCGGCCTGACCTTTGGCTTTGATGATGATATTGCTTCCAACCATTTTGTAATCCAATGATTTACCAGCCAAAATCTTGTCCAGGATTTCATGGATATTTTTGTTGGTAAAATCAACGCTGACGATTTCCTTGTCGTGAAATTCGTCACGGTTGTAAAAGAAATAGTAATCGGTTTGATCCTCGATCCGGTCAAAAACTTCTGCAACGGTAACATTTTGCATCTTCAGGTTCAAAAGCGTATTCTGTCCGTATACACCCGCAGATACCTGAAGCAATGAAAGTAACAGTAAAATAATACTCAACTTCATAA
>CAZANK010000219.1:0-6507 GCA_964486235.1 uncultured Prolixibacteraceae bacterium
AAAAGTCGATGGGAACCATCTTCGGATCAACTTACATGAAGGTGAAAATACAATTTTACTTTCTGTAAACAATGTGCCTGGATCTTCTTCTGACGAGTCATTATCTCGAACTATAGAATGGTGGCATTCAAAATGGGAAGAAATGGGTTGCCTGAACTTTCCTGACAACGATGTCCAAAAAATGTGGGTTCGTGCGGTAGCTTATATTTTGTATTCACACAACAATGACAAAATGGGTACAGCTCCTCCTATGGGCCTTTCGGGAAACGGATGGCCGATGACATTCCCTCAGGAATTGTCCTTCCTGCAACCGGTTTTACATGCGACAGGCAACTTTGATATTTCAAAATCGTGGATCGAATATTGGGCTGAAAGGTTGCCCGGCATGAGGGACTATACAAAAAGGATTTTCGGGATTGAGGGTGTCTTTTGTCCCTGGGCTATGCCGTTTGGTGATTTTGAGGGATACCATAACCCTGCTGCGCCAAGAAAAACATATTACGAAATCCATAATTCGGGGTATTTGGCCAGAATGGCATACGAAACAGCAGTTTTTTTAGATGATCAGGATTGGACAAAAAAATATGTCTTTCCAATAATCAGAGAGACAGCGTTGTTTTACAGAAATCTATGCAAAAAGGAAGAAGACGGATTATGGCACTTATTTGTTATTCCATCCATGGGGCAGGATGAAATGGGCAGAGCAGACCAAAAGGATTATCTCTGTGCTTTGTTCAGTGCGCAATACTGTTTCCAGAAGGCTATTGAATATGGCTTCGATACTGACGGTTTTTATGGACAGGTGCTGTCTGAGGGTTTAGCTTTCTCCTCTTTAATTTCAGAAAATGATTATTACTACCCTCATCACAAAGGCGACGAAGACAACCTGGGAAAACAAAAGCATCCGGTGCAATTGAATGATTTGGCATATCTCCCGGTTAACCCACATATAACAATACCCTCCGCCAATGCATACAATCAACGTTATAACCTGACCATTAATGCTTCAAAGCCCCATTTTGCAGGATGGACTTTGACTGAATTTTTATTGGCTGGATCAAGAATGGGCGACGCCGAAGAGTGGAAAAAAGACTGGGGCAATCTTATAAAAGCCGATTTGGCCGACAAAGATTTAATCCAGATTTTTGAGTCGAGCGGCAATAACCGGGCTTTTTATATTACCAGTAGCGGAATGTTGGCGCAGTCTTTATTGAACAATGTGGTAACCGACTGGTTTGGCAAACTTGAAGTTGGACGGTGTATACCATGGCAAGGCAAAACAGACTTTAAGGATATTTATACCCTGTCGGGAGTACGGGTCAGCGGAGAAATAGAGAACGGACATGCCGACTTGTCACTGAAAGCATGGAAAAACTGTGAATTCGGGTTACACGGGAAAAAAATAAAAATAAAAAAGGGCGAAGTAAAATTGATACATTTAAATTTGAAAGGAGAAAGACAACCGTGATTTTATCGGATAACAAAATCGCCATAATCACGCATCTGTCTTCATATAAGTCCGGAAAATACCATTCCTTCGTTTCCTTACTGTTCGTCCCCCTTTCTTCTTCCCCGGTCGAAATTGATTTCGTCAAGCAGTCGTTTCCTTTCAGTATCCAACTTGTCCTGGTCGGAACGCATGCGGGAGACCCATTTCCCCAGTTTTTTGTTTTTCTCCCATTTTACCGGAACCCTGGTGAATAACTTAAGGGCACTTCTTACAAACTCTCAAACTCAAAAACAGGAGTTAAAAAGCTTTTAGGATCGTTGATCATTATTTATATTTACGTTATAAACGAGCAAAGATATGAAACGGTTTAAGCGATATAAAGACTACGGTTTCTTTGATCAGGATATTCGCTTGAGTAAGTTAAGCCAATTGGGCGACCCGCTGGAGAAACTCAATGCAGGAGTGGACTTCGAGATGTACCGTTCCCTGCTTGACATTCACGACAGCCGTACCGTCTGGCTTTTTCAGGATCAGGGCATTCTTCGAAAGGCAGAAAAACCGGTCGATACAAGTAACCTAACTTGCGATGTTTGGATTGATTCCCTGCATTATTACAATATAACACTCGACGGAGCCGATGGTGTTGTTTATCCGGACAGGACTCCCCAGGCCGATTACTGGCAATTGCGAAAAGTATATTCACCAGTACAAATAATTGAAACAGAAATACCGGTAAATTCAGGTCAACAAAATTTGACCTTCACAATGTGTAACCAATACGATTTTACAAACCTGAATACACTAAACGGGACATGGAAATTGTACAAAAATCATCAGATAGTTCAGCGAGGAAAAATCGCAACATACTGCGCCCCACACGATACTGTTAGTTTTTCTCTTCCTGTCGAAATACCTGAAAATCCGGATAAAACTATATGGTTTATACAATTTGAATACAAAGACAAAAACGGAATATCGGTCTACGACCATTCTGTCGAATTAATTAGTCCTTCCGGCTATGATGCTTTTAAGTCATTGATCTGTAACAATTCAAATGGAAAAATCAGGAATGTAAAAAACGACGAAAACACAATCGTAATTGATGCCAGCGATTTTAAATACCATATCGAAAAAAACAAATTTCAAATAAAACTGATGGCCTCAGGTAACAAGAACCCGCTCCTGAACAGTGAAGTATACGCAAGAACCGGACGTTGTCCCAAAATAGCAGATGTTACAGTCCGCGACAAATTTACACCTGAAACAGGCGACTATTTTTGGGATCCATGGTTACTGAACCCCAGAATGATAACCAGTTTCAGTAGAGACAATGAAAAAGATGGATATCAGATTAATGCAAAAGAAACCTTTCTTCGAGGGGAAAATTTTCCGGGACAAAACTTGAACGGGGAATTTCAATATTCAATAAAAAATACGGGAGCTCTGAATATTGCCTACAATTTAGTACCTGATAACGCAAGCGGAGCTTCTCTTGAAGCCGGTATTTCACTCATTCTGCCCGCTGAAATATGTAATTTTTACTGGGTCGGGAATGGCCCGTATGCTTCCTATCCTGACAAAAAACACCTGAACGATTTTGGGATTCACCAGATACACAAGAATGATATTAATTTCAATGGGAACCGGACCAACGTTAAAATAGCTGTATTAACAGACAAAACAGGGAACGGAATTGCAATTTTGGGAAATACGGGAAACACTTCCGTAGAGCTAAAAAATAATCAGATTGTCGTAAGCCACGAATGCTCTTTTATCGGGTGTAGGAAACAAAAAGAATATGCCTGACAAAATTATATGGGCAAAAGATGTTGCAGAAGTTAAAGACGAATTGGAAATAATTCCTCTAAGAAAAAACCACTGGCCGGAAATGCTGAAAGAAATTTTTGGGCATCCGGTTTCATTACCTGTTCCATTCAACTCATTTTATTACAGTTATGATACCAGTAAATAATATTAACACACTATAAAAATGAAAAATTTATCACGTCGGAATTTATTAAAAATGTCGGGGATGGCAACGTTGGGAGTAAGTACCTTTACACTGACAGCAAAAGGAGATGAAAATTCAGAGAAGAAACTAAAAATAGTTGTTATTGGAGCCCATCCTGACGATCCGGAAACAGGATGTGGCGGCACTATGACGCTTTTTGCAGAAGATGGACACGAAGTTGTATCAGCTTATTTAACGCGGGGCCAAGCCGGAATCAGGGGGAAATCTCAGGAAGAGGCTGCTCTTATCCGTACATCCGAAGCACAGGAGGCCTGTAAAATAATGAAGGCTAGGGCTGTCTTTCTTAACCAGGTTGATGGTTTTTGCGAAATTACTGATAGCAGATATACCGAAATGTACGATTTCATAAATACTGAAAAACCGGATTTGGTA
Organism: uncultured Prolixibacteraceae bacterium; assembly: GCA_964486235.1. GTDB lineage: Bacteria > Bacteroidota > Bacteroidia > Bacteroidales > Prolixibacteraceae > JBCFBK01. Next base: position 3,855 of record CAZANK010000219.1, read on the forward strand.
TTCACTCACTGGTCAATTGATACAAATCGTGACCACAGAATCTGTTCAATACTGGTTTTCGATGCATGGTTAAAAATGGGAAAAAACTTCGATCTGTATTATTTTGAAGTTAATGCGGGCGGACAAACACAAAATTTTTCGCCTACCGATTTTGTCGATATAAGCCCGGTAATCGAAAAGAAACATGCCGCATGTAACTGTCATGTCAGTCAGAATATGAAAAATGTTTACAGTAAATATCACGAGCACATGGAAAAATTTCGAGGCTTGCAGGCATTTGGAAAATATAAATATGCCGAAGCTTTTATCCTGCACCATCAATCTTCTTCTTCACGAATAATATAGACGACATTCAATAAAATAGCCATTGGCAAACGCGAAACGCGAACCGGGATATGAAAAATGCCAAAAGTAAGATAAAAAATATTTCTGGCCAGCATTTTAATGGCATCCATAAAATTTTTGGTATTTGTGTCCAGCTTTTGATAATCCTGCTCAATTAATTCCTCCATCTTTGATACCTGTCTAGCTGTAGTGTTTTTTTGTTGTTCAAGTTCTGTTAAAGTGGCATTTAACCCGTTGATATTTTTTTCGATCTTTGCTTCACGCTCTTGCTCCCTGCCTGGCAATTTTTCTTTTTGCCCCCTGTATTTTTCTTCAAACCTGTATTGATACAAAAGCGCTGTTTTAAGTTTGGCCCGCACTTTTTGGATTTCCCGGGTCAAGGCTTTGTGTTGATCACAAGTATAAATTTTGTCCTCTATTTTATCTTTCAATGCTTTATAATCGGTAAATGCATAGCTGGTGATCTGATTGATGCCAAAATGCCTGATCAGGTATTTGAAATCGTTTTCCTGTACCCATCTTTTAAGCATTAACTCAACAACCTGGTCAGCCGGCCGGTTTTGGTCATCGGTTAAAATGGCAACTTCGATGAGTACTTTCCAGTTTTTATCAAATACACGTACGATGATTTGCCTCATCGCGGCATCTTTCTCCCACTGCTTCTCCTGGTAGTGGTAATGAATAAGTTTCAGATCATTTTTGTGATTCCTTTTTTTAACCAGGTGACCTTTGCCGCAGGAAGCTTCTTCATCCCACTCGTTTTTTTCATAACCTTTTTCCCAGGTGATCATATGGCTATTGGGACTTTCAATAATCTTTTTTAAAATATCAATGGAATAAATCCCCCGGTCAATGATCCAGGTTAAAACATCCCCATCATCAAAATGGAATAATGACCGGAACCGGGCTGTATTGGGCATAAACCTTTCCCGCAAATCATAAAAATTATCGTCCGTGTTAAAGTATACCGGGTATCCCGAACCGGTATGGATATAATCCATGTTGATGCCCTTGTCTGCCAGCCTGACCGAAGGACACCAGGTTGACAGTATTTTAAGATGGCCTGTATAGTGTTTGGTATGGGGATCGTAATAAAAATCCCGTTGCTGGTTTACTTCTAACAGCCCGGCGTTCAATTGCAGAATACTTTCGGTGTTAGCCCTGGTGGCCGCATTTTTTAACTGGACACGCTGTAAGTGAAGTGATTTACAGGTTCTGCCGATGATGGTTTGCAGGGAACTATAATTGATCTCTTTACTTTGCTCAATGTTTTGGTATCCTAATAAAATGGCGGCTAACCATTGCCGGATATGATGAAGCCCTTTTTCAGCCAACTTGTTAAAAAAAGGGGCAAATATCAGCACGCCCAAATGAAAACAAAACCTGCCCTCTCCCTGCTGATTTGAATTGGATGACACATTGCGATTGTTGGCAAAAGGTGGTTGATTGTCATAATCTTGATGATCAGTATCCAAGACCACTGTTAGCTCATTGCACCCACAACCGGGCTGGGGGAGTGGTTCCGGATCAGCCTTTGGGATATCCGGATCAGCAACAGGGCAATCTATGCCAGGTAAGTTTTGTAGATGCTTTTTTTTTCTCCTTCTGAAAGGCCCCCGTCTTTTTTGTAGGCTTCCTTAAGTTTATTTAACAAAGGCCTGGCTGTTTCGCTGCTCAAGGTTATGCCGAATACTTCTTTTACATCCTGACGGATCTCCTGGCTGTAACTGTATTTATTGCGCCGGTACACGTGCCCAAAATCATGGACAATAAAGGCTACTATATCCGGTTTGAGTTTTTTGCCACCTCCCTGACCGCCAAATGCATAATAGATCTTTTCCTCGTCGCCACTTTTTAAGGCCTCTCCCCAGCGCTTGTAGGTAGGATAGGAAAATCCAAAATGTTCAATCAGGGTTTTGACCTTAACTCCTGCATTATATAAGCGGGCTAACAGTAACTTTAATTCCGGGTTATCTTTTTTGTCTTCTACGATCTCATATAATCCAAATCCAAAATAAACATGGATTTTTTTACTATTCGTCTCCTTGTAAAGGGTAAAATCATTCTTTTCATTTGCCCCAATTATCAACTGTAATCCTTCTGGCATAATAGTAAACAAAGTTGCTGGATAAGGCATAAATTTAAACATTCTTTTCTGCGAATGTTTTAACCGATTTTATTATTTTAGTGAGGTCTGAAATTATTCACAGGTGAAAGTCAAAAATCAAAAACGACCTTATATCCGCAAATAAAAGATAGAAAAAAATCGGGAAGCCCTGTAAAAATAAGGATTACAGAGCTTGCCCGA
>CAZANK010000220.1:0-6481 GCA_964486235.1 uncultured Prolixibacteraceae bacterium
CCCGTGTTCGCCGGTTGTGAATTCCGGCAGCAATTTTTCCTCCTCAGAGTCTTCCTTTTCTTCTTTCTGCTCGTTTTGAAAAACCACCCGCCAGCCCGGTTTCAGGATCTGCTTGCCGGTGGCTTTGAATGGGTGTTTGCCGATTTTTGCTTCCACGGTGGTGTTGGCTGTTTCGCAATCGGGGTAGAAAACGGCGATAAACCGTTTTGCAACCAGATCGAATATCTTCCGTTCCGTATCGGTCAGGTCGGCCCGGTGTACCCCCGTGGGGATAATGGCATGGTGATCGGTGATCTTCTGATTATCGAAGACTTTTTTGGATTTCCGGAGTTTACTTTCCTTCAGCAACGATTCCGTAAACGGTTCATAGCCTTTCATGCCTTTCAGGATGCCGGGCACTTTTTTGTAGATGTCGTCCGAAAGAAAGGTGGTATCGACGCGGGGGTAGGTGGTCACTTTCTTTTCATACAGTGACTGGATGTTCTTCAGGGTGTCGTCTGCGCTGAGGCTGAATTTCTTGTTGCATTCCACCTGCAGCGAGGTCAGGTCGAAAAGCCGCGGCGGGTGTTCGTTGCTGTTTTTCGTTTCAATTTTTCCTACAGACAGATCGATGCCGCTGATCTCCGACAAGACAACAGAAGCCTCTTCAACGCTTTTATAGCGCCCGCTGACCGACGAAAAAACAGCATCCCGGTAGTTTGTTTTGAGTTCCCAGAAGGGTTCCGGCTTAAAACTCTCAATTTCCTTTTGCCGTGCAACGATCAGCGCAAGGGTGGGGGTCTGAACCCTCCCGATCGAGAGCACCTGCTTATTTTGCCCGTATTTCAAAGTATAGAGCCGGGTGGCATTCATGCCCAGCAGCCAGTCGCCGATGGCCCGGGCGCTGCCTGCTTCATAGAGCTTGTCGAATTCCCCGCTTTTCATGAGCTTGCTGAAGCCTTCGCGAAGCGCTTCCTCGGTGAGCGATGAGATCCAGAGCCGCTTTACCGGGGCCTTATTGCCTGCTTTGGCCAGCACCCAGCGCTGGATCAGTTCCCCTTCCTGTCCGGCGTCACCGCAGTTGATGATCTCGCTGGCATCGCGGATCAGCTTTTCAAGAATTCCAAACTGTTTTTTGATGCCCTCATCTTCGATCAGTTTGATGCCAAAACGGGCTGGGATCATCGGAAGTGTCCTTAAGTCCCAGTATTTCCATTTTTCGGTATAGTCGTTGGGTTCCTTGAGGGTACACAAGTGTCCGAAGGTCCAGCTTACCTGATAGCCATTCCCTTCAAAGTAGCCGTCTTTACGGCTCTTTGCCCCGACGATCACGGCAATCTCCCGGGCCACACTTGGTTTTTCTGCAATACAAAGCTTCATTCAGGAATAAATAAAAGCAAAAGTAACGAAAATGCGGCAGGAAGAACCGCGGGAAGGATTATACCAGCCTGATGCCGTTCCCTTCGATGTTGATAAGGCGTTGCTTATAAAGGGATCCGATGGCCTTTTTGAAATTCTTCTTGCTGATTTTGAATGTCTTAACGATGGCTTCCGGATCGCTTTTGTCGTTAAAGGGCAGGAAGCCGCCGGCAGCTTTCATTTGATCCAGTATACCCTGCGAAATACTGTCAATCTTTTCATAGCCGGGCTTATCCAGGCGCAGGTCGATCTTTTCATCTTCCCGGACTTGTTTGATATACCCCTTCAGCTTTTCTCCCTGCCGAAGCGATTGAAATACTTCGTTGTGATAGATGATCCCCCAATGACTGTTATCGACAATCGCTTTATACCCCAGTTCCGTTTTGTCTGCAATGATCAGGTCTACTTCTTCGCCCGGCTCATAATCGGCAGGGATATTTCCCAGACATTTGTCCAGTTTGGAGGTCGCGACGATGCGCTGACTTTCATGATCAAGGTACACATAGACCAGGTAGGACTTTCCTTTTTCCATTTTGACTTTCTGTTCCCTGAAAGGGACAAGCAGGTCTTTGGGGAGCCCCCAGTCCAAAAAAGCCCCCATCGCCGTTACGGCGGCCACCTTTAGCAGGACAAATTCGCCGACCATCGCCAGGGGCTTTTCCGTTGTCGCGATGATCCGGTCGTCTGAGTCCAGGTAGATGAATACTTCAAGACGGTCGCCCGGCTTGCTGTTTTCGGGGACATAACGTTTGGGAAGAAGGATTTCACCATGCGCTCCCCCGTCGAGATAAACTCCAAAGTCTACCGTTTTTACGACTTCCAGTTCGTTGAGTGTGCCAATCGATGCCATAGTATGCTGTTGGTGGCGCAAAGGTATGGCTTCAGCACGAATTTAAAAGCTTTTATTTTCGATTTCTTTGAGGTGATGAATCCGTCCTGGAAGAAAAAGGGTTAATTTTGTCGGATCATATCGGGACGCAAGACGCAAGACGCAAGACGCAGGGCATAGGGCATAGAGGGTATAGGGTATACAATAGAAGTATCAAGATAAGGGATAAAAGAGATCAAGATAATAGAAAGATGAGACGGATGGAGAACATAAAAGCAGGTTTTTTGGGAGCAGGGGGCATTGCCCGCTCACACGCCTTTGCCCTGCAGGCGTTGAAGTTTTATTATGATCAAGCCCCGGAGGTCGTTTTCGGGTCGGTTTGTTCTGCGACGGAGCAGAAAAGGGAGAAATTTGCCGGACAATTCGGATTTGCCAAAGCCGAGGCAGAAGATCAGTTTTTCCGGAACGAGGGGGTGAATGCCGTGTTTATCCTGGGTCCGAACCAGGTGCATTTTGAGCATCTGGAACGGGCACTGAAAATGCCTGGTGTCCGCTTCATCTATCTTGAAAAACCTGTTTGCGCTTCATTTGAAGAAGAACAGGCCATGTGGAAACTCCTGGATACCATCCGTCCCGACGTGAAGGTGCAGGTTGGATTTCAGTTTTTGCAGTCAACCGCGGTACGGGAAGCTTTGAATTTCTGGAAAACAGGTGTCTTGGGAAAGCCAATTCATTTTGATCTGAAATACTATCACAGCGATTACCTTCGGTTGTCGTACCGTGAAAAGCGGAGAACGCGCCTTGCCCCTGCGCCTGAAGGAGGAGCCATGGCCGATCTGGGTTCCCACGGGATCAGCCTGCTGCTGGCTTTTTTCGGATCACAGCTTCAGATTACGCATGCGATGCAGGGCGGACATTTTGAAGACGTTCCTGATTGTTCCGACCTGTTTAGCTCCATTGCCCTGAGAGACCCGGGTACCGGTGCGGCAGGGCATCTCTCAGCAAGCCGGATCAGTTCCGGAACGGGTGACCTTGTCGATTTGGAGATCTATGCCGAAAAGGGCAGCCTCCGGTATTCCACCCATGATCCCGATTCATTCCGGTTTTATCTGGAAGAGACAGGGCAGTGGGTGACCCGGCACGTGGGAAGCAACTATAAGCCGGTTGTCAGCTTTCCCTCCGGTCATGTTCCTCCGGGTTGGTTAAGGGCCCTGGTACATGCGCATTATCTTTTTCTTGGAGGTTCGGATGAAAAAGCGTTTATTCCGGACCTGAAGCATGGTCTTGAGGTTCAGCGGCTGGTGAGAGAAACAGCCGGCCACCTGACCGTTTATCGAAATCAGGTGAACAAGGATGGATCGAAGTAGCGGAATTCTGTTGCATATCAGCTCACTGCCAAACAGTCTCGGGATCGGGACGATGGGGCGGGAGGCCTATGACTTCATCGATTTTCTGCAGGAAACCAAACAGAAGGTCTGGCAAATCCTGCCTCTGGGCCCGACGGGTTACGGGAATTCACCCTATCAGTCGTTTTCTGTATTCGCAGGAAATATTTTGTTGATCAGCCTGATAAAACTGGTTGAAGAAGGATTGATCAGGGAAGGGGATTTGCTTGGAATGCCCGAATTACCGGTTGGGAAGATTGACTATGACCTGGTGTTAAAAGGGAAGGCCGCTTTGCTGAAAAAGGCGCATGCCGTGTTTTTAAAGCAGTACCAAAGCTGGGAAGAACCGTATCTGGCATTTCTCGATGAACACGCCTGGTGGCTCGATGATTATTGCCTGTTTCGGGCGATCAAAAATGAAGACGAAACACGTTGCTGGAATGAGTGGGAAGACCGGTTGAAGCACCGTGAGAGAGAGACCCTGGATGCCGTAAGCCGGAAGCATCGTGAAGAAATGGATTTTCACCGGTTTGTGCAGTTCATCTTTTACAGGCAATGGTTTCAGTTGAAACATTATGCGAAGCAGAAGGGAGTCCGGATCATGGGCGACCTGCCCTTGTATATTTCGATGGATAGTTCCGATGTTTGGGCTAATCCGGATATTTTCATGCTTGATGAGGAGGGAATGATGCGGTTTTCGGCCGGAGTGCCACCCGATTATTTCAGCGAAGACGGGCAGCTTTGGGGATGCCCGGTCTATGACTGGAATCGTTTGGCAGAGCGCGATTATGATTGGTGGATAGCCCGTTTCCACTTCAACCTGCGCCTGTTTGACGTGGTGCGGGTTGACCATTTCAGAGGATTGGAATCATTTTGGTCCATCCCCGCGGGGGAAACCACGGCGGTCAACGGCAAATGGGTCCCGGCCAGGGGTGCTGAACTGCTTACTCTGCTGAAAGGTCAGTTGGGCGAATTGCCGCTGGTTGCCGAAGACCTGGGGGTCATTACCCCCGAAGTGGGGAAACTCAGGGAGGATTTTGACCTGCCGGGCATGAAGGTGCTGCAGTTTGCATTTGGCAGCGATGAAACCAACCCGTATTTGCCGCACAATTACCGCCCAAACTTCGTGGTGTATACCGGGACGCATGACAATGAGACGACGGTTGGCTGGATCAAAAATGCTTCAAAAACAGAACGCAGGAATCTGAAAAAGTATGTTCATGCCGGATGGGGGAAGCGACATCTCAAGCTGATAGAAGCCGCCTGGGCTTCGGTGGCACGGATCGCCGTCATCCCGATGCAGGATGTGCTGGAACTGGATAACCGGGGACGGATGAACACGCCCGGAACCATCGGCGGTAACTGGGAATGGCGTTTTGACTGGCACATGCTGAAACGCAGACAGAAAAACTTCCTGAGAGTGCTTACCGAGAAATACAATCGCGCCGGAAAAGGATAGCCTGCCGGATTCTCAGACTTTCAGATTGCCGGATCCCCGGATTGTCCAAATGTTCATAGGTCTGAAAATCCGAAAATCCGACTAACAGCTATTCGTTTCCTGTCTCAATGAAGCGTTCCAACGTTTCCAGAAATAGTGCCGGCTGTTCCGCGTGAAGCCAGTGACCGGCTCGTGGAATGAGTTTGATCAGGGCTTCCGGATAGATTTTCCGGATCAGGGCAAAGTCCTCTTCCTGAATGTACCTTGACCGTTCCCCTTTCATAAATAACACCGGATAATTTAAGATTGGAATCCGGTCGCTGAAGTCCCGTTCGTTGACGCCGCTGATGATTTCGTCCAGCGAATCATTCAAGACGTTGATGTTGATCCGGCACCTGAATTGCCGGGTTTCCTTATCGCGATACATGCTTTTCAGCAGAAACTGAACAAGCTCTTTGCTGTCCAGCCTGCGTGTCAGAAGACCGGCGATATCGTCGCGGTTTTTATACTGGTCACAGTTATTCTGCACCTCCATGAGTGTTTGCAGGACATACTGGTGCAGGTAGTACTGGCTGTTTTCTGCTGTACGGAAATAGTCTTTGGGAGCAATGTCGACAATGACCAGCTTTTCGGTCAATTCGGGGTAATCGGCGGCAAACGCCATGACTGTTTTGCCGCCCATGCTGTGACCAATGATCGTGGCTTTGGTCAGGCCTTGCTTCCGGAAAAACGCTGCCAAATCTTCTTTCATGGCCTCATAGGTATGGATGCTGTCCCGGGGCGAACGTCCGTGATTTCGCTGGTCAACCAGGTAGACATGATAGTTCAGGCCAAGTTTCTTTCCAACGGTCAGCCAGTTGTCGGACGAGCCATAAAGGCCGTGAACGATGACGATGTTCTTTCCTTCTTTCCCTTCTTCCCTGAAAAACAGTTCCAAGACATTAACGTTTACGGTTTAATGCACTCGAGGTATTCCTGTATGGCGCTGCGCAGTCCCATGTAAAGCGCGTCAGCAATCAGCGCGTGCCCGATGGAGACCTCTTCGATGACCGGGATCATATCGGTGAGGTACTTCAGGTTCCTGAGATTCAGATCATGGCCGGCATTGATCTGCAGTCCCAGCTTTTGTGCCAGTTTGGCTGCCTCAGCAAATGGTGCAATTGCTTTTTCCGGATTGATGGCGTAATCACGTGCATATGGCTCCGTGTACAGTTCAATCCGGTTTGTTCCGGTCTCGCAGGCACCTTCGACCATTTTAAGATTCGCGTCAACAAAAACAGAGGTGCGGATGCCGTACGACTGTAACTGCTGTATCACGTCTTTTAAAAAAACCTTGTGTTTGATGGTATCCCAGCCATGGTCGGAAGTCAGTTGTCCCGGCCCGTCGGGAACCAGGGTGGCTTGATCGGCACGGACATCTGTGACTAATTT
>CAZANK010000221.1:0-6460 GCA_964486235.1 uncultured Prolixibacteraceae bacterium
AACAGGACAGGCCTTCCGTTCCGGCATTGATCTCGCGCATCCAGCTTTGCAGGAACGTGGTCTTCCCGGTTTGCCGCGGGGCATGAAGGACCCAGTAAAGCTGGTCCCTGATATACCGGTGCAATTGTGCCCCAACTAACCGGTCTTCGGGTGGGAGCATATAATGCATATCCGGGTTACAGGGCCCCGTGGTGTTGAAAAAACGAACACTGCGCTTTGTCATGATGATCTGCTCTTATCTTTTGATTACCAGTCAAAGGTAAAGAATTTCATTGACATTAGCCGTTTTATACGCTCGGCATAGTCTCAAACTTCACTTCGTTAGCTGTTTCTCCCGCTCAGCAGAAGTCAAAACAAGTTTTGACTCTGCTTTCGCTTAATCGAAACGTTCGTTTGCTCTGCCCTCGCTGACATCAAGTTCAGCTAATTTTTAATAAATCAAGCAGCTCATGGGTCGACAGCTTGCCGGACTGATCAGTTCCTTCGAGCAGGCTGTCGGCCATGTCGCGCTTTGTGGCGTGAAGGTGAAGGATCTTTTCTTCGATGGTATTTTTTGCCACCAGCCGGTAGATCGTCACGGGGCGGGTCTGGCCAATCCGGTGTGCCCGGTCAGAGGCCTGGTCTTCAACGGCCGGATTCCACCAGGGATCAAGGTGGATCACATAGTCGGCGCCGGTCAGGTTCAATCCCAGTCCGCCGGCTTTCAGGCTGATCAGGAACAGACTGCCATTGCCGTTTTGAAAATCGCGGACAATGGCAGCCCTATCCCTGACGGGTGTCGATCCGTCGAGATAGCGGCAGGCGATCTTTTTCTTTTCAAGGGCTTTTCTCACGATGCCCAGATATCCGATAAACTGGCTAAAAACCAATGCCCGGTGCCTGTTTTCGATCAGTTCGCTGATAATCTCCATGAAAACTTCCAGTTTGGATGAGGGAAGTTTCATCTCTTTGTTGACCAGCGAAGCATGACAGCAGGACATGCGTAAACGGGTTATTTCGGCCAGCGCCCGGATATGCTGCTGCCCGGCCTGTTTTTCTGCTTCAATATTTTCAATGGCCTGCAACCTTAAGGCTTCGTAAAAAGCGATCTCTTTTTCCGATAATTCTAGGGTTTGAGTGATCTCGGTTTTGGGAGGAAGTTCATCGAGAACGCTTGTTTTAGTCCGGCGTAAAATAAACGGGGCGATCAGTTTTTTCAGGTGATTCCTGACGCCGGCCTGACCAAATTTCTCGACGGGAAGGACAAACTGTTCATGAAAATGGCTGAGCGTTCCCAATAGCCCGGGGTTAATAAAGTTGAACAGGGTCCATAACTCGCCAAGATGGTTTTGCACCGGGGTACCCGTGAGGATCAAACGGAATCCGGCCTTTAATTTCATCACGGCTTTGGTGGTTTTGGATTTTTCGTTTTTGATGGTATGAGCTTCATCCAATATAACCATGTTCCAGTCCCTTTCCGCGAAAATGTCGGCTTCGTATTGCAACAGTCCGTATGATGTGATCAGCACGTCATAAGATGAGCATGCTAAGATTGTCTCCTTCCGGTCGCTGTTGGACAGGGTGCGGTTCTTTAACGTGGGGGCGAAGCGACGAAGTTCGGATATCCAGTTTGAGCCCACGGATGCCGGGCAAACGACCAGGGAAGGACCCAGGTGGGCGCGGTGGAGTAACAGGGCAATGGATTGAATGGTTTTACCAAGTCCCATATCGTCGGCCAGGCAGGCGCCTGCTCCCCATTCAGCCAGCCGGGCCATCCACTGAAAACCTTCCTCCTGGTATGACCGCAACTCGGCATCAAGGGTCACCGGAACCTGAAACTCCAGGTTGGCTGAATCTCTGATTTTCCCGATAAATTCCTTCCAGCGTTCATCGGCCTCGAAAACTCCGGCAGTCACGGAAAGTTCTTCAATGGCGCTTGCAGCAAACCTGTTGATGATTACACCATCCTGGCCGACTGACGAGAATTTCTGAAGCTCTTCGAGTCGTTTCCTGAATTCTTCCGAAAGTGCAACAAATTCTCCTTCTCCGATTTCAACAAAACGATTCTTGCTTTTTGCACTCAACACAAGGAGTTGTTTCAGCGAAAGAACGAGATTCTCGTCAACATTGACCGTTCCTTCCATCTCAAACCAGTAGCCCCGGCCTTTGACTGACACCCGGAGCTGACTTAAAGCCAGCCGGGTACGGATTTTGTATTTTTCGCCTTCAGGCCATTCCGTGACAGCCAGGGATGAATGTTGTTGCAATAATTCGATCAGGTCCAAACAATCGTCAGGTTCTTCGAAGATCACGGCCTCACCGCTCAGGTCGTATCCGGAAGCCTCCATAATTACTGCGGTCAGTGCAGAAAGATGATCAGACTCGGCCTTCAGATCGCGGACAGCCATACATCGTTCCCCTTCTGCAATGCCATAAACTGTTTTCCCGCCTTTCCCCGGTTTGCAGTAAGGCGGGGTCGTATTAAACGGTTTTACGAAACACTCGGCTTTCAGGGTGTTGCCAACCGGAAGAAGCTGTATCCTGATCCGCGGGTCGGATTCAACCGTTTTTACATTTTGCCCGCTGTCGATCAAATCCGAATGGATCGTGATCACGGAACTGAGTCGTGCCAGCGTCTTTCCCAGCACCTCTTTCCCTTGCGGCGGAATGATGATCCTGTTTCCGTTTAAAGCCTGAAGAATTTCCACTTGTCCCGGGGTGACCGAAATCAGCTTGTAACGGGTATTGGTCTCTTTGATCAGGATACTCTTCCTGCTGATATCAGTGATATTGCCGGCTAAAACGAAGCCATCGTCCGCTTTTTCCACAGTTAACTCAGGTCCCGATTTGATCAGCTCCACCGGAATATCCGGGTTGGCGGAATAAAACAGGTAAGGATGTCCGGCGAGCTCCGGAAGAAGTCTGTCAAAGTTGAATGAGTAATGGCCGTAAGCATAACCGCTGACGGCAGTAGCAGCAATCCGCCGGTCCTGGTCAGTCATTCCTTCTGCTTTGTTTTCGATCAGCCTTTTGATGGAAATGCTGCGTCCCTTGTTCCATCCCCTTGAAGTAAGTGATTGTAAAACAGGCTCTACGTAAGGGATTGAAGGGTGATCAAAATTAACCAGGTAGGCGATTCTTGATGCGTTTTCAGGACTCTTTTGATCCGGTTTGTCCAGATTCAGGCCTGACAGCTTTTCCAAAACAATTTCCCAATCTTCGCGGTACCGGATCCGGGACAGCAAGGGTTGCAGGTGTAACTGCTCCACAACTCGCTGAAGGTTTTGTCCGGTTGATCCTTCCGGAAAGGATTTGGAGAGCATCCATGCGACTTCCACGGCAAACAGTTGATACCCGTTATTGGCACACCGGTCAAAAAGTTCTTCTGCCGGCACGCGAAGGTCATCGGGAAGCTTTTTTCTGATCAGAAAAACAGCGACCAGGTAAAGGAATTGGCCCGTTGGTCCGTACCGGTTTACGGGAGCTTGCGCGTACGACAGGATCTGGTTTGCCTGAAATTGATCATTCAGGACATAGTGCATCAGCGCCGATACGATCCTGTTTTCTTTTTCTTTCGATTTTTCGAACTCTCCAAGCAATTTCAGAAAAAAAGTACTGTCGGTATTCGTCCCTTCCATGAGCCGGGCCATCAGGAAAAAAAACAGAATATGGTCGGGAGGCATGATCAGCAAATCATGCTGATTATTCTGATGTCTCAGATCGAGCAGAAAAACCCGGAAGTATTCCAATGCTTCAGCATATCTGCCTGCTACAACCAGGCTGACAAAAACGGTCCACGAGCGATGGTCGGCCCCGAACTCCGTGATCAGTTCCCTGGCTTTTCCCAGCTCTCCTTTGTACAGGGCGAGTGTCCCAAGCACTGACTTTAAAAATGGCGCTTTTTCTTCCTGGTGTTTCTGTTCCAGCGCCTTCTCGATAAACAAAACCAGACTATTGGTATTCGTCAGTTGAAGTACGCGGGCCGACCGGACAAGATCCGTGATTTCTCCCTGGAGTTTGTCGGGTAATAAAAACAACAACGCATGATAGACCGGGATATCGATCATCAGGATCAATTTGTTTAAAACAAATGAACTGTTGCAGTTCTGTGCTATTTTTGCCAGCCCTGAAGTCAGCCGCTTATTATCCGGAAAGAAAACCCCGTACAATAAATCCCGAAAAGGACTAATCCAGTTTTCCTTTAACGGTATGACTTCTCTCAGTTTGGCGGGTGTGATATACTTCCGGTATTCGGGCATGGAAGCTGCACGCGGAAAGAGATGGAGGAAAAAGCGATCGTCAAGTTGCAGGATCAAATCTCCGATATTTTCAAGGACGCCGTTTCTTACCAGTTCATTCATATAGCTTTTGATCGTGTTTAGGTTTTTGACCGGCGAAACGGCACGAAAAAATTCGTTAAACCTGGCTCTGCCCACCGGCTGTGCAATCAGGGCAAGCAGATCAGCATATCGTTTCCCTGGTTCAGGAAGTTGCTGATAGATATCCTCATAATAGTTTTTCACAGGGAAAGCTTTTTTGATGTTGAAATGATCATGACCTCATTTTTTCGTCAGATTGGCCTGATTCGGTATTGGTTGGATTTGTCCTGCTTGACCAACTGCCTATTTCCCTTTTATCGCTTTCTGATAACGGCTTGTCAATAGCCTTGAATTCATAGAACTGGTATTCGCTCATATCAAATGGTGTTTCTTATTTTGTGGTGTGAAGACAGGCTCGATGAAATCTTGCTTTACTTTTATCTAAATTTCAAACCTTCAATTCGTTGGAAGTGATTTTTGTTTGATGTTTTTATTGGTAAGTCGTAAGCTAAACATGTGGCAGCGATAAAAATATCACGAAACTCGATCATTTTGTTTGACTTTCGCAGTCGATGATATATATCAGAAGCCAGGACGCTAATATCTTCATCAAAAGGTAATACACTGAGGCCTTTTGTTAACAGTTGAACATCTTTACGTTTTTTTTCGTTGGTTGCGCCCATTAAGAGTTCATACAAAGTGATCGAAGATATGCAAATCTCATTATCGTCAGGAATTTCAAAAAGCTCTGTATTTTTCTTATCCTTCGCTCTAAGATAATCAATAAAAATGTTCGTGTCGACTACCACTCTTGAGCTTTCCATTGATTAAGTTTTTGCTGATTCCGGGTTATTTGTACAATGTCTGACTCACTCCAAACAGACACATTCAGAATCCTTTTTTTATAATCTGCCGATTCCGGTTTATTTGATTTGGCTTTCTTTTCCAGCAAAAAATGAATAAAGTCGATTACTTCTTTTTTCGAGGAGGAATCCAATAAATTATATTTTAATGTCAAATCATTCATGCTATCAGTTTTGTTCAAAGTTACGAACTCCGGTGAAAAGAAACAAACCCTTACTTCCACAATAGGGACGATGATCCCTATGGACATTTTAGTATATACAAATTCAGAGTTTAATCAGGAAAAAGATAAAAGCTTTTCTTTTATAAATTCTGCGATGAGACGATTATAAAAAAACTTACCTGTCCATGATGGGTAAAGTGGTCCTTTGGGGGTTATATGGATATAACACCTGAATATGGATGATGAAAGGAATGATTTCGACCAGCTTGTTTCGCGCTATCTGAACGGGCATTTGGAAGACCGGGAGTATGATCAGTTACTCCGCCTGCTCCGGGATCAGGGGAATTTATCCCGGTTTGACCGGTTGAAAAATAACTGGGATACTGAAAAAGATGCGCGCTCGCTGAAAAACTGGGAGAGGCTTGCGCGACGGATCCGTCTGACTTCGACGGACCCGGGAGTAAAGAAATTGACCATTTACCAGCCCTGGATTGTCCGTGCGGCTGCAGTCCTGATTTTCGGCCTTCTGATAACCACGGTCGTGTTGTACCGGAAAAATCAGGTGTTTGTCGGGGGGGTGACCGTCATTGAAACGCCCCGGGGGGAAAGTCGAAGGTCTATTTACCCGACGGAACAGAAGTTTGGTTGAATGCAAGTTCCAGGTTAAGCTACAGCTCGTTTTCTGCGGAATCGAGGCAGATTAGCCTGACCGGCGAAGCCTATTTCAACGTGAAACGCGATGAGAATCCCCCTTTTACCGTGAAAACTACCCGGTGTGCCATCCAGGTTTTAGGCACGGAGTTTAACGTGATGGCTTATGCTGATTTTGGCCGCGAAGAAATTACCCTGATCTCGGGAGAAGTCAATGTTCAATTGAAGGACAGGAAGCAGGTTCTAACGCCGGGCGAAGCGTTGATTATCAAAGAAGATCGTGCCTGGATCGGGAAGGTGAATACCGATCACGCGTTCGCGTGGGTCGGCAATAAGTTCGATTTTCAGAATATCACCCTTGCTGAATTGATAAAAAGGTTGGAAAACTGGTACGACGTGGATATTGACCTCGTGAATCCCCGAAACCGGGAAGTCAGTTTTACCGGTACGTTTAAGAATGAAGAAACGATTTGGCAGGTGCTGG
>CAZANK010000222.1:0-6434 GCA_964486235.1 uncultured Prolixibacteraceae bacterium
ACCTCCCGACATGACCCCAGCATCAATCATCAATCATCAATCATCAATCATCAATAATCAATCATAAATCATCAATCATCAATCATCAATAATCAATCATAAATTACAACGCTCCCTTGCGGTTTTCCTTGGCCGGATTGCGGTGATAAATCTGACCCTGTTTGAATTCTTCGTAAGCGATCAGCGCCGGTTTGGGTAACCGTTCATAGTATTTTGAAATCTCGATCTGCTCACGATTTTCAAAAACCTCTTCCAGGTTGTCCGAGTAGGAAGCGAATTCCTGCAATTTCTGGTTCAGCTCCTCTTTCATTTCCGAAGCAATCTGATTGGAACGTTTTGCCAGGATCATCACCGTTTCATAAACATTCCCGGTCTGGTCTTCCATGTCGGTCAAATCGCGCGGAATTGTTGTACTCTCAGCTTTAATCTTCTTAAAATCCATATTTCAGTGTTAATGTTTTCCCATCATTCATCATAATTCAACAGCTTGGCCGTTGCGGCATGGTATTTCTCTGCCTGTTGACGGTACTTGCTGTCAGGAAACTCGTCCACAAAGCTAAAATACTCGTCCAGCGCATCGCTTAGCCGCAGTTCCTTCTTGTCCTCCGTACTGTAGATGGCCAGGTTATACTTAGCATCCAGCAGCATAAACGTCAGGTCCTCACGATACCGGGTATCCGGAAAGCCCTTCAGGGAGTTGGTCAGCGCCACGACAGCAGCTTTATAATTACCCAGATCATAATAAAGTTTTCCGGTGAGGAATGATTTGTAAACCAGCTTATCCCTCAGTTCAATGATCAGGCGGTTCGCCTCTTCAGCCCGGCTGGTGGACGGATAAAGGTTAATGTACAACTGCAGGGCGTCAATGGCTTTTTGGGTCACGGTCTGATCAAGCCTCGGTTTCGGAGAATCCATGTAGAAGCAATAACCGATCATGTACTGGCACTCTTCCACAAATTCACTTTTGGGAAACTCCCTGGCCAGCGTCGTGAACCAATGACCGGCCATCAGGTAATCCTTCATCGCGAAAAAGCCCTTGCCGTGATAATAATAAATATCATCGGCCCGGCTCGTCCCCCGGTATATGTTAACAAGTTCGGCAAGTAAGGTTGACGCACGGGAATACTCGCCCGACTCGTAAAACTCCACGGCCTTTTTATATTTGAATTCGTAGTCAGTACTTTTAACGATCTTGTTAAAATCGCCGCAAGCTGCTGACACTAAGAGAAGCAGCAAGTAAATAAACCCAATATATTTCTTCTTTCCAAACATGGCCGCAAAGATACATTTTTATTAAACTCAAACGTTAAAATTAGTAAGAAATGTCTATTTACGCGTTCGTTTAAGACAATTTAACAAATTTGCGGACTTCTCAAAAAGAATTACATTTGCAATGTTTAATTTTAAAACAAATAACCGTGGATATTTTTGAAAAGTTTCGGTCAAACAAAGGAAATATCGGCCAGTATATGAAGCAGGCGCATGGCTATTTCGCCTTCCCCAAGCTTGAAGGAGAAATTGGTGCCCGCATGACATTCCGTGGAAAGGAAGTTTTGAACTGGAGTTTGAATAATTACATCGGGTTGGCAAACCATCCTGAGGTACGAAAGGTGGATGCTGAGGCTGCAAAAGACTGGGGGCTTGCCTATCCGATGGGCGCCCGGATGATGTCGGGACAGACGGATAAACATGAAGAACTCGAGCGCGAACTTGCTGCTTTTGTGAAAAAACCCGATGCGTTTTTGCTTAATTTCGGCTACCAGGGAATGGTTTCGATCATCGACACGGTTTGTGGCAGAAATGATGTCATTGTTTACGACAGCGAAGCCCACGCCTGTATCCTCGACGGACTTCGTCTCCACATCGGTAAACGTTTCGTGTATCCGCACAACAACATGGAAAACCTGCGCAAGCAGCTTGAGCGGGCTACAGCGCTCGCTGAAAAGCAGGGCGGCGGCATTCTGGTCGTAACGGAAGGCGTATTTGGCATGTCGGGTGACCTGGGTAAGCTGGACGAAATCGTCGCGTTGAAAAAGGAATTCAGTTTCCGTCTTTTGGTTGACGACGCACACGGGTTTGGCACCATGGGTGCGACCGGGGCAGGAACCCCGGAACATTTCGGCGTGGAAGACGGCGTGGACCTGCATTTCAGCACGTTCGCGAAGGCCATGGCAGGAATCGGCGCGTTCATCGCCTGCGACAAGGACATCTGCAACCATCTTCGCTACAACATGCGTTCACAGACCTTTGCCAAATCGCTGCCAATGGCGATGGTTGTTGGCGCCATGAAGCGATTGGAACTCCTGAAAAATGAGACCCGGCTGCGCGAACAATTATGGACGATTGTCCACGCGCTTCAAAGCGGATTAAAGGATGCCGGATTTGATCTGGGAAGGACAAATTCGCCGGTCACTCCCGTTTATATGAAGGGGGATGTTCCGGAGGCAACGAATGTCGTTTATGACCTGAGAGAAAACTACAACCTGTTTTGCTCCGTGGTCGTATACCCGGTCATTCCGAAAGGAGAGATCATTCTTCGCCTGATCCCAACTGCAACGCACACCCTGGACGATGTTGATTATACCATTTCCGCCTTCAAAGCGGTCCATGAAAAGCTGCTGAGCGGAGCCTACAAGGGAAAAGACATCCCGATGATGGGAGTTTTGTAGTATAATAAATCCGGCTAAGAAGATTCCCGCCACTATGGGAGATATAAGCAACCTGTTGCTCAGCGAGACACAGGTTGCTTTCTTGTATGGCCAATGACGACGATGAAGCCTGTTTTTTTATGCCTGTTTTTCTGACAGGTACCGTTCTGCGTCGATCGCGGCCGTGCAGCCCGAACCTGCGGCAGTCACTGCCTGCCGGTACACCGGGTCCTGAACGTCGCCGCAGGCAAAAACCCCGGGGACATTGGTTTTGGACGTCCCGGGAGTAGTCTTGATATAACCGACCGCATCCCGTTCCAGGTACCCGGCAACAAAGTCGGAATTCGGTTTATGACCAATGGCCAGGAAGAAGCCGTCAATTTTGATCTTCACCTCCTCCTCGTCCGCTTCGCCTTTATTCTTCCAGAGTACAGCGCCCTCGACCACGCCGTCGCCAAAAAGCCCTTTGGTTTGGTGCTTCCACAGAATTTCCACGTTCGGCATGGTCTTCACCCGGTCGGCCATGACTTTGGACGCCCGCAATTCGTCACGCCGAACGATGAGGTACACTTTCCGGGCAAGTCCGGCCAGGTAAATGGCCTCTTCCGCCGCAGTATCACCACCTCCGACCACGGCGACATCTTTTCCCCGGTAAAAGAAACCGTCGCACGTCGCACAGGCCGATACGCCTCCCCCGGCATAGCGGACTTCATCTTCCAGTCCCAGGTACTTCGCCGTCGCCCCTGTCGCGATAATAACCGTTTCCGCCTCAATCAGTTTTGACCCGTCAATCCAGACCCGGTGCACCGGTCCTGAAAAATCGACCTTCGTTGCCAGTCCAAACCGGATATCCGTTCCAAAACGTTCTGCCTGCTTTTTAAAATCCTCCATCATCACCGGACCTGTAACACCGTCGGGATAGCCCGGGTAGTTTTCAACTTCGGTGGTCGTCGTTAACTGTCCCCCGGGTTGCAACCCTTCGTAAAGCACCGGTTGTAAGTTTGCTCTTGCCGTATAAATCGCTGCCGTATAACCGGCTGGTCCCGACCCAAGGATCAGGCATCTCACCCTTTCGGCATCCCCCGCCGGTTCTGTATGCTCATTCCTGCTTTCCTGAAGACTTAACGTTTTAAACATAACGATTGCTTTTAGTTTTTTTACTGTTCAAAATTACGCAACCTGCGCAGATATGCAATATTTATCCCATCGATAATAACAAACATCTCATCGAGTTTGCCTATCACCGGAAGATACCGTCATCAGAGAAGCAGCAATCCGGCGACAACGAAAAACAGGTTAGAACATGAATGACCCCGGAGCAAGCTCCGGGGTATCAAATGGAGTTTGCTTTGCAAACATATTCGTTTTCGACCCAGGGGTCAAGGTATTAAACCACATTATGAATAAAGTTAAAAAAATCATTTTGTAGTGTAAGGCCGATTGTTTACATTTGCACCCGATTAGTTCGGGGTGTGGCGCAGTTGGCTAGCGCACTTGCATGGGGTGCAAGGGGTCGAAAGTTCGAGTCTTTTCACCCCGACTTAACGGGACGATCTGGGTTTTTCCCATTTCGTCTTTTTCTTTTTTATCGCCGCCAACAAAACTGCCGGTCTGTCGAACCGGCAGTTTTGTTTTGAAAGCAACGAATCAGCTTAAAATCTTTCGTACACATCTGAAAAAGATGATCCCTGCCAATTTTGGGGACCAATGTATTTGTTCATATCGCTCGCAGATCAGGATACCTGCCAAATCTTGTTCCTGAAGCGCAGACTGACCTGGTCCCTTTTCCGACATGTATAAGCTCAGCAGTCCCGGGTGACGATTTAATACAATCCGCCTGTACGGAACGGAGTATTCTCCCGGGATTTCAGCATACAATTTTGGCCTTGGACCGAAAAGCCACATTTCTCCTTTCAGGATATTTAAAATCTGCGGAACTTCATCCAATCCGGATAACCGTAAAAAGCGGGTAAACCTATCCGGTGATTTCCCCCCTTTTAATGTCCTGAACTTATAGATATAAAAAGGTCTTCCTAAATAACCGATGCGCAGTTGAGTGAAAAACACCGGAGATTTCATATCCCCAAAGAAAAGAATAAGTCCTGTGATGATCATGCTCAGGACAAAAAAGGGTAATAAAACTAAAGTAAATAACAGATTGATCCCTCTGGATGATAAACTATTTACAGCCATAATTTCGGACAAATAGCTCTATACGGTCAACGATTCACCGGCCATATTATGACTCAGATAAATTAAGATCGGAAGCCGATTGATTGAACTCTGGAGTACAAAGCGAATTCTCATAAAGCTGCTCATGTTGTTGAATAAAAACCTTGAATGAATAGTGATCATGAACAGTCCTGTTGCCATTTTCACCCATGCGAACAGCCATTTCCCGATCCCTGATCAATGAGATAATTTTTTCTGCGATGCTTTGATAATCTTTTTGCGCACAAACAAATCCGTTCTCCTGGTCAACGACAAGCGTTTCATTCCCGGTATTGGTTGCGATGACAGGCTTTCCGTACTGCATAGCCTCCAAAAACACATAAGGAAGACCTTCCCATAAGGACGTATTGACAAACAGATCGATGATTCCCCAGATTTTATAAATCGCTTTCATATATCCGGTTATCATCACTTTTCCTTCCAGGTTTAACCGGCAGATCAGCTTTTGTATCCGGGAACGGAGTTCGCCCTCCCCAACAATGAGAAATACCGTTTTGGGATAAAATTTTAATACTTCATTTGCCGCGTACACATAAGTTTTCCAGTCTTTCTGCGGGACCAGCCGGCCAACAGAACCTACGACAAAAGCCCCGGGATGAATCCCCAGGGCTGCTTTTGTATGTTCGGTTTCATGGTTTTGCCGGTAATCATCAAAGTCAATGGCATTATTGATGTTGATCAGTTTTGAAGCTGCGATCACCTTGTTTTGTATGGCCACGTGCTGTTCATTCTCAGAAACAATGATTCCGGTTGTCGCGATCGCCAATAATTTTTCCAATAGCACAAAACAAACTTTTTTGAATCCTGTTTTCCCCTGAAAATAAAAACAGTGGGGAGTATAGTAGATCCTTTGGACCCTGCAAACAAAAGCTGCCAAACGAAACACGGCGCCTGCCTTGGAACTGTGCGCATGTATCAGGTCAAATTTTTCTTTCCGGATCAGGGATACCAGTTTGAAAAAAGCCGGCAGATCCCGGAAGGGATTGATATTCCTGCACATGGGTACCAGCAAAACGTTCGCTCCGGCATTCTCCATTTTTTTAACCGGATCAGTGATGTCTTCATCCCTGGAATCAGAAAGGATCACCGTGATATCAAAGATCTTATTATTCAGACCGGTTGCCAAATAGACCACATGTTTTAATGCGCCACCCCCCGCCGCTTCCAGTCCGTATAAAAGTTTGATCCGTTCCATCAATAATGTTGCCACATTGTGAATGCGAAAACTCAAATATTGCTTTCAAAGATTTTGATAAGCTCGTCAGTATTTTCCTCAATATCAAATTTTTTGATCACTTCCATTCTTCCGTTGGAAGTAATCTTCGCATACAGCATCGGGTACTTCTTCAATCTTATCACAGCATCGGCAATGGCTTTTTCATCTTTCTCCCTGACTAATATTCCCGTGATGCCATCCTGAATGATCTCAGGTATGGCAGAAACAGGCGTAGAAATGACCGGAACACCGCTAAGCATCGCTTCCATAATGACATTGGGCATACCATCGCGGTCGCCATTCCCGGCAATGATGCACGGAAGAATAAAAATATCCGA
>CAZANK010000223.1:0-6421 GCA_964486235.1 uncultured Prolixibacteraceae bacterium
ATTCCTGTTATTGATCAGCAGCGGATCATCTTTCGCAATGGTATATTTCCTCCAGGTATAGGTAGTCGGGCTCCAGCTTCTTTTATAAGGTTGTCCGAAATAATCCATCCCGTCGACAAAAACCGTATATTTCAAACGGGGGTCCCGGTTTTCATACTGGGTATTATCAGTGGCTAAATCGCGACCTGCCGGATCAAACGGGGTCCCGTCACTGTTTTCAAAAGCGTTGACCAAATCCTGAAGTGCCATTGACCAGGCATTGCCCCTTGCCCCCGTATTCGCTGCTTCACCTTTAATCCATCTGTAATAAAGCGTCGATTGAAATTCACCTTCTGCAGTCCAGTACTGAACTTCAAACAGCCCTTCTTTCGTATTATTGTTGCCGGGCTCCCACAAATCCATATAATTATCCAGCAAGCCATAATCGCTGATATCCATCACCATTTTTGCAGCGTCGGCTGCCTTTTCATATTCTTTATTCCATAAATATTCCCTGGCCAGAAAACCTAAAGCTCCCCCTTTAGTCACCCTTCCTAGATCTGATCCCGTCCAAACATTTGGTAAATGTTCTCCAGCGAATTCAAAATCCGAATAAATCTGGGCAACAACATCTGCTTTCGGCGCCCTGAAAGGAAAAAGCGGTTGTTCTGCAACGGGTAACAATAACAGGGGAACGTCCCCAAATCTCCATATTAAATAATGGTATCCAAACCCTCTGAGGAACCGGCATTGTGCAATTAGCTTATTTTTCGTTTCTTCATCAAAATCCATTTGTTCAATTTGTTCAATGGCAGAATTCGCCCGTTGAATAAGCACGTAATTCCTGTACCAAACCCGGTTCATGTAAGGATTGTTACCGGTGGGTGTTTCCACGCCATGCGCGATGCCTCCGTACAAATTGGTTCCTCCGTCAGCATACCACCGTTCGTTATCTGTAAGAACGTCCTCCCATTCATGCAGATAGTTCATGTTATGCAAGCCGTTATAAACCCCATTCACTGCCAGGATCGCATTATCGTACGAACTGTAAAAGGTTTCAGATGCAGGAGCGTCCAGTGGGGGACATTCCAAAAAATCTTCATTGCATGACACGCATACAGTCAAGAGTAAACTAAATAGCATATATATCTTTTTCATCATTCTTTTGATTTAAAATTCTACATTAACACCAAATGACACGGTCCTTGCCTGCGGATAAATATCGCTACGCTGATAGGAGCCTGTACGTTCCACTTCAAACCCAACATAGTCGGTGATATAAGCCAGATTAGCGGCATTACAGAAGATCCTCAGTTTACTGACGCCCCATTGGCGGACAAGTTTCTGAGGGATTGAATACCCTAATTCAATATGTCTGATTTTGGCGTAACTGGCATCCTGTACCCAGTATGAATTTCCAATATAGTTAATTGTAGTTCCTACGACTCTTGGATGAAGGTCTGATGTTCCCGGACCTCTCCACCTGTCGAGGATATAGTCGTAATTATTAATGTACTTATACCATGAAAAGGCAAACCTGCCGCGTGTCCTTGTAATATAGGATTTTCCGATATCTCCCTGGATATGGATGTTAAAATCAAAGCCCTTGTACGCGGCATTTGCCGTTAACCCAAAAATGTATGAAGGAAAAGGACTGCCTTGTACAACCACATCATTCCCGTCAATTTTTTTATCGTCATTTACGTCCTCGTAAATAAAATCGCCGGGTGCAACAGCCCCCCTTTCCGTAATGACCGCAGTACGGGCATCCACTTCTTCCTGAGTTTGATAGATTCCGGTCACATTAAACCCGCAAACAGATTCCAATGCCTCGCCTACTTTGTTCATGTGGCTATATTCGGCATCAATAAAATACTGATCCACCCCGGGTTGTAATTCTAGTATCTCGTTTCTCATGTGTGTGCCGGAATAGCGGATGTCAAACTTGAAATCACCATTCCTTTTAAAATAATGGACGCTGTATTCCAGTCCGGTATTCAGCATTTCACCTATATTTTGATTTATTTTAGGTACTTTTACATCCCATGAAGCGCCAGTAGATCCGGGTAAATTAACCGGTAAAATCAAATCTGTGGTTTTCTTTCGGAAATATTCCGCTGTGATATTAACCTTGCCGTTTAATACCGTCATGTCAAGTCCGGTGTTGACCATATTGGCGACTTCCCATTTGATATCCGGATTCGGAACGGATGTCTTGGCAGCTCCGGTAATATAGGTATGGTTGAAAGGATATGAGCTTGTTAGATTCATTGTCTCGTACTGATTATACAAACCTATTTCCTGCCCTCCTAAAACGCCGTAACTGGCACGAAATTTCAAGTCATCCAGCCACCTAACCTGTTTCATGAATTGTTCATCCGATATTCTCCATCCCACCGATCCTGAGGGAAAGGTTCCCCATCTGTATTTGGGTGCAAACCGGGAAGATGCATCCCGGCGAACAGAAAACTCAAATAGGTATGTCCCCTTGTAATCATAATTCAGCCTTCCAAAATAGGAACGGAGCGCCCAGTGGCTGGCATATTCATCGACATCTTTCCGGTCTGATCCCAATCGAAGCATCCCCATATCATTGGATGGAAAGTCATAAGCAGTCGCACTAAACCAGTTGTATTTATATTTTTGATCATTATGACCGACCAGAATATTGATATGATGGTCATAATTAACCGATGTCGAGTAGGTTAAAAGGTTCGTGATCGTATATTTAAAGCTTTCATTTGCAGTTCTTGTCAGTTGCCTGTCTTCCGGTTTTCGTTCAACAATAATGGTGCCGCCCCCCTCTTTCCCTAATGAATCATAGTAAGCATAAGAAGGATAAAATACCTTATTATTCGCAAAATATTTCTCAACCCCAAATGATGGTTTAAACACAAGACCTTTCAGCAATTTTACTTCCGCGAAAAAATTGGATAGCAGCGTGTATTTCGGATAATTGTTCAGATTGGCGTCAGCATAATAATTCGAATAGGTAATTGGGTCCATTCCCCATTCTTCCGCTTCGTTCGGAAGTCCGTGATGTGGCCCTCCGGTACCCTCCATTCCTCCTACTTTCGGAGAAATAGTCGGAGTATATTGTAAGGCAGAGACGATGAAAGAGCTTTCTCCTGAATCAGGGTTATCATGAGATTTGGAATGGGTGACAAATGTATTTAACCCTATTTTCATCCAATCGGTCACATCCGTATCCAGATTCAACCTGACATTATACCGCTTAAACCAGGAATTCATAATAATCCCTTTCTCGTCCAGGAAATCACCAATTAAAGAGTACCTTAGTTTATCACTTCCGCCTGAGAATTGCAGGTTATGGTTCTGCCGGATGCCAGTTCGTAAAATTTCATCCACCCAATCTGTCCCTTCTCCAAAACCGGCCATTTCCTGGTCGCTGTAAAACGGGGTCATACTGGCATTGATCAAGGCCTCATTCTGCAACAGGACAAATTCGCGGGCATTCAGCCTTCCCGGGATCCGGATAGCCTGATTGATCCCTACGCTCGCGTTGTAGTTGATTTTGCTGGTGCCTGACTTGCCGCTTTTTGTCGTCACAATAATCACACCGTTGGCTGCCCTGGCTCCATAAATCGCACAGGCAGAAGCGTCTTTCAAAATATTAATGGATTCGATCTCCTGCGGGCTTAACTGATTAATACTGCCCTCAATCCCGTCAATGATGACCAGAGGACTGGCGTCCCCGAAAGTTCCTACCCCTCTTATTCGAATGGTTGCAGCTGCACCTGGGGTACCCGAATTCCGAACTACTTCAACACCGGTTACGCGTCCCTGGATGGCCTGGGCTGCACTGGTAACGGTTTGTTTTGCCAACTCCTCTCCATCAACTTTGACGACCGATCCGGTCAAATTCATTTTCTTCTGGGTGCCATAACCAACAGCGACAACCTCTTCCAGCCCGATTCTTGTTTCAACCATACGGATATCAATGCGGGAACGGCCGGTAACAGCGATTTCCTGAACGTCCATCCCAATAAATGAAAACTGGAGAATCCCGTCATCAGGAATCCCGCTTAAGGTATAGCTTCCATCTGTCCCGGTAACCGTCCCCCGCGTAGTGCCCTTTATTAAAACAGACACACCAGGTAGAGGATCCCCGGAAGAATCGGTCACTCTGCCAGACACCTTGAAGGATTGCTGCAAAACTCCAATTCCACCCGCATCTTCCTGAAAAAGAATGATCACCCGATCCTTCATGGAGTATTTGATCCTGGTTTCCTTAAAGATGTTATCAAGAATGGCGGTCACCGATTCATTCTCATACCGAACAGAAACCTTTCTGTTCAAATCCAGGTATTCGGAGCTAAAAGCAAACCGGTATTCACTTTGATCTTCGATGGCCCCCAATACCTCTTTCAGGCTTACATTCCTGTAATCCAGGTTCAGCCTGGAGTTTTGGCTGAAAACGCTGGCGTTTGCCGAAAACAGGCTCAATAAGAGAATAAACAGCGATAACTTCGTCATAATAAAAAGTTTTCTCATCTGATACCAGATGTCAGGGACACATTGTCCCCTTGTTTTACAATCTTTTTTCATAAATTTGTACCGTTATTGATTTAACAATGCTCTTCATCCCCTGAAGAGTTTATGGACAGGAAGGTGTTAGCGCACTTTCCTGTCTTTTTTTTACTTTCTTTCCAAATAAATAATCTCTCCCTTTTGATGCGCTTTTGCCGGGGTAATCGCCAAAAGCATCTCCATCACATCCCTGAAACCTTCATTTCTGATCGAAAAGGTGACCCGGTATTCTTCAAGTGTCTTTTCCGGAATGATTGTCTGATTGTATCTTTTCTCGATTTTGGCTACCGCGTCCTTCAACGGCAGATCATAAATATGAATAATCCCTTCACGCCATGAGGTGTATTTTTCGGCAACGACTTTTCTGATTGCAAACTGATTGTTGCGCTTATTATACGCCAGCATCTCATTCGGACGAAGAGTGGCAAATGCGCCGTTCGTGTTGCGGAGCATCACATCAACGGCACCTTCCACAAGAACGACGTTAATTTCGCGACTGTCCGGATAGCTCTCGGCGGTGAATCTGGTTCCTAAAACTTTGACATTGATTTGATCAAACGACACGATGAACGGGAGCTTTTTATTTTTGACGACATCAAAATAAGCCTGACCGCTCAATTCAATATTCCTGTTACTGAACCCAAAACGGCTGCTGTATTTCAGCGTTGACCCCGAATTAAGCCATACCACTGTACTGTCGGGAAGCAGTGCTTTCGATATCTGTCCGTTGTCTGCCATGATCGTACTGTAGAAAACCGTATCCCTTTGTCCTTTTCCAAGGAAATACAGAAACATGCCTCCAATTGTGATCAAAAGCAGAAAACTGGCCGCGTACCTGTACAACTTCCGTAATTTTTTTATTTTCCCGGAGCTTTCCTGCAGCAGTCTTGTCTTAAACTTGTCCAGTTCGAGCAAGGTGTGCACCGGGGTGTTTCGCTCGTCCAACTCTGATTTCCAGGCGCTTTTTGTTTGTTTGAAAGCCGTACGGTTCTCTTTGTTTTCCAGCCAGGAGATCAGTCTGAGCATTTCCTCCCGTGACGCACGTCCCTCCAAATATTTCTTGATTTCTTGTTCCATCTTTATCGCTTTTCAAAAATGAGTACAACGAATTTTGAAAAACCCTACCGGAACCGACAAAAAAATCCGGATGCCAAAAATAAATTCCAAACAGGCGCATGTATCAAAACTCAAGACACAAGATTAAAACCGGAGACCGGAAAAACAAAAATCCAGCCATGAGCTAATAGCTGTTAGCTGGTGGCAGCTAGTCGCTAAGAGCAATTAATGCCTGAAACTTTTAACTTGAAACCAAATAACTATTTTAACGATTCTTACGAGGTCCGGATTTCTGTGTCCTATTGAAGGAAAAAGCAGATTAAAATTGAAAATGCAGCAAATTGTTTTTCAAGCTTCTGTTTCAGTTCGAGTTTTGCTTCATGAAGATGTTTTTCCACAGCTTTCAGAGAAATTCCCATCTCTTCGGAGATTTCTTTTTGCTTAAGCCCCAGTATCTTACTCTTTATAAGAATCTCTTTTTTCCTTGCAGGCAGTTCATCAATCGCCTTTTTAAGCGCTTCAATCAGTTGCTCCTCAAGCGGCATCTCCTTTTTTTCGGTAAAATCGATCTGATAAAGATATTGAAGCTCATCCGGAACTACCCCTTCCCGAAGCGAATCGAAAGAATACAGGGAATGCTCCTTTAGGTAATTCAGACACCGGTTACGTGCGGAAACAAAGAGCAGACTTTCAACCGATTTACGAAGATCGATCTTTTGCCTGTTCTTCCAAAGACCAAAAAAACACTCCTGAACGATATCTTCCGCATCTGCCCTGTCCTTCACAAATAAACGACAATACCCCATCAAGCGGGGGTGGGTCTGCCTGAACAATT
>CAZANK010000224.1:0-4614 GCA_964486235.1 uncultured Prolixibacteraceae bacterium
CCGGTAATTTTCAGCACCCAAGAAATGATCCAGCAGCGTATTGTTCACCAGCCGTACTGTTTTTAGGCCTTCGTCCGACACCATCATCCGGATTGCCGGAACAATTCTCCCCGCTTCGACAGGAAGAGGGAGCGCCTTCATTTCAGGCTCCCGGCCGTAAACATGATCGAGTTTGGTGATCAGCTTCTGATAGATGATCTGAATCGCTTCAGCGGAATCCGCTCCGACAAACACCCCATGATTCCGGAGGAAGATCACAGAAGGGTCTTGTCCTTTCCGCTTCCGGTAGTTCCGCACTTCCTTTTCCACCGCCTGATAAAGGATATAACCGGGATCCTCATAGCCGATGTACAGCACGTCGTCGCCAAACAGCTCAAGGGCCTTCTCCCGGGCCTGCTTACTGCACATCAATCCGTTCACTTTCGTGGAATGCGTGTGCACCACGAACGCGTAACCAATCAGGTTGTGCAGTGAAGTCTCCACGGAAGGGCGCTGTCCTTTCTCCGGCTCCACCCGGCTTCGCATCAGGTCATTTTTAATGGCCTCCTCCCTTGCGAAAACATCGTCCGGGTATGTTTTTGTACCAATCCCATTCAGCAGAGACCTGTCGAGCATGGCGAAACCCGCTTCGCCGATCGTGGACAGACTGTGCCCGCTGGATTTGATCCAAAGATAACGGTCATTTTTATAGGAGGTGTTGCCGCCTCCGGCGATCACGAAATCCTTTTGCTTTCCGTAATACTGTGAAATCGCGATTAGTTCTGCTATTTTTTGCTCCATCGTTGTCGTAATTTTCGTCATCAGACTGAAAAATCTTAAATTACAAACGCTTTGATCACGGCATTCCCCAGCGTGATGAACGCGCTGCGCCGGCTGACCTTCGCCTTACCTTCGGCATCCAGGTAACCTTCTTCGCCTTTGGCCAGAAGATACTGATGGGCCGCAACCACACAAGCTCCCTCGTATCCGATCTTCCGCATGGCCTCGCTGATTTCCCTGCCGTCGCCCCCATACACCGTCACCGGATCAAGTTGCGGGGTGTTATGCTCCGTTCCAAAGGTAATTACAAACCCCTTGTCATTGAAAAAGTTCACAAATGGCTCCAGAATGCCGGGTTTGTTCCTGCCGGGGATCAGTTCAACAGAATGAATATTTCTGGCTGTCAGGCTTCTGTAAAGGCTTTCAAAATCGCCTTCATAATCGGTAAACTCACCTTTCGGATTGTCCAGCAAGACCGGATAACACGGTATCCCGCCGGCATGAACGATCAGTTCAATGACCTGCTCCAGACTTAAAAAGGCCTTATCATCTTCCGGAACGAAGGCTCTGCCTCCCGATTTCAGCAGATTACCGCGAATCTCGTTTTCCAGACCCGGAAAGTCGGTCATGGCCGAACGCACCGTTTTCCCGGCGAACAACTTCTCAAAAACAGCCTTTTGCTCATCCGCCGTTTGATATTTCTCCGTCACGGTAATGCGAAGCGCCTTGGCGATATGTCGTTCGCGAACCAGGTTCTTGGCATACCGTGCCTTCATTTCCCGGAATGACAGTTCAAACCCAACCTGAAGTTCCCTCAAGAACGCGTTCAGCTTTTCGACCATTTCGGCGGTCTGCTTGTTGCTTTCATCCTGAACGCCCTGCATTCTTTCGGCCATTTCCGGGCTCAGCGATACCGGAAACTTCAGCCCTTTCCCGCTAAAATAAGTACGGCCGGGATTATTCGGATCATTTACCCGGATACCTCTCGCCTGCAGGTCTTTCTGCAGGGCCATGAACTCAATATTAAAAAGCGGAAAGATCCGGTATTTTTGGGCCAGGCCATTAAACTCAGCATAGCCATCGGTAGTGTAGAAATCATTAATCCCCAATACCTTCACATGCTCATCGCGGGCCATTTCAAATACCTCTTCGATTTCGGTAAAGGCGCTAAACGAAAAAGGTGTATGAAAGTGGCCGTTCACTTTCAGGATTTCCTGATCCGTTTTACCCCCGGTTTCCTGCCTGAATTTAACGGAATCCGGATACTTTTCAAAAACAGGCTGACTCATATCCATTCACTTCTTACTAATCAAGCTGCAAAAGAAGCAAATAGTTTCCTGAAAACTATCCTTTGGTATCCTGTATTCCCGCCGGTCCGGACGATTTGCGATATCCGGAAACGCGCTTAAAGAAATCCTGCACACTGCTCCGTGATCAGAAAAAGTACCGCTGATCATTCTATCTTAATTTCGGCAATACGCTTCGATGGCAGCCATTTGATGCGCCTTTTCTTTTTCGGGAAGCAGACTGGCTTTGATGGAGTTTTTGGCAAGCTGACAAAGGTCTTCCCTGCTCAGGTTCAGTCCCTCGGCAACAGCCAGGTAATTTTCATTGATGTATCCCCCGAAATAGGCCGGATCGTCCGAATTCACAGTCACCAGCAAACCGCGGTCCATCAGCTTTTTTAACGGATGATTTCTGATGTCGTCGACCACACGAAGTGAAATATTCGAAAGCGGACACACCGTCAGGGGAATTTGCTTTTTGACCAACACGTCCGCGACCTTGTCGTCGCGGATCGAAGCATTTCCATGATCGATCCGGAAAACTTTAAGCAGGTGAAGCGCTTCATCCACATACCCGGCAGGGCCTTCCTCCCCGGCATGGGCCACGGTCAGGAATCCTTCTTCACGGGCTTTCGCGAAGACACGTTCGAATTTGGACGGCGGATTTCCTCTTTCGGAAGAATCCAGGCCCACCGCGACGATCAGATCCTTGTAGTCCAGGGCTTCGTTCAGGGTCCTGAACGCGGCTTCTTCGTCCAGGTGCCGCAGAAAGCACAAAATCAGCTTGCTGCTGATCCCCAGCTTCTCACGCCCATCCTGTAACGCCCGGTTAATGCCATTGATCACAGTGGCAAAGAGGATACCCCTCTCCGTGTGCGTTTGCGGATCGAAAAAAATCTCGGTGTGCACCACGCCCTGCCCCTTGATCTTTTTGAGATAAGCCCAGGTAAGATCATAAAAGTCCTGCCCTTCCCGCAACACATTGGCTCCCTCATAATAGATATCCAGGAACTCCTGCAGGTTGGAGAAATGATAAGCCTTTTTCAACTCCCCCACCGATTTGTATTTCAGCGGAAGGCGGTTTCTTTGTGCAAGTTCAAAAAGCATTTCAGGTTCCAGCGACCCTTCAATATGAAGGTGTAGTTCAGCTTTAGGTAGGTTTTTGATAAAATCAGCCAATGTCTTCATCATCTCTTTTTTATTCAAAAATAATCATATATCATTTGCTATTCTGCCGTTTTTTAATTTTTTACTACTTTTGCCCTTCTTAAAAACAAAAGAAAGATCACACTATGGCTACAACCGCTGATTTTAAGAATGGACTTACCATTGAATTCAATGACCAACTGTATACGATCGTTCAGTTCCAGCATGTAAAACCGGGGAAAGGTCCTGCCTTCGTACGGACAAAGCTGAAGGCTATTAAAACCGGGAAGGTCATTGAAAACACCTTTTCGGCCGGGGTCAAAATAAACACGGTCCGCGTGGAACGTCGTCCTTACCAGTATCTTTACAAGGACGACGTCGGCTTCAATTTCATGCATACCGAGACGTTTGAGCAGGTTTCCATTTCACCCGACATGATCGAAAATGCCGACCTGATGAAAGAAGGGCAGGTTATTGAAATCAATTTTCACGCCGAAACGGAAACACCGCTCACCGCAGAACTTCCTCCTTTTGTTGAACTGGAAGTGATCGAAACGATTCAGGGAGAAAAAGGGAATACAGCCAGTTCTACCGCGTTGAAACCGGCGAAAGTGGAAACAGGAGCGGAAATCATGGTGCCGCTTTTTATCTCTTCCGGAGAGTTCATCAAAGTGGATACCCGGGACAGGAGTTACAGCGAACGCGTAAAAAAATAAAAAAAATCCTTCCGGGCGGAAGGATTTTTTTATTCCCCGGCGATCAGCAGGAAATAGTTCTTTTTCCCTTTTTGTACCAGGATATACTTCCCGCCAATCAGGAAATCCCTGTTCACGGCAAGTTCCTGGCTGCCCACTTTGTCTTTATTGATACTTAATCCGTTCCCCTGGATCGTCCGTCTGAGTTCTCCTTTTGAAGCGAACACCGCGGCACGGTCTGTCAGCAATTCCACGACGTTCACACCCTCATCCAGGTCTGCCCTGGCAATACGAAACTGCGGCACACCTTCAAACACCGAGAGAAACGTCTGCTCGTCCAGTTTTCTCAGGCTTTCTGCCGTTCCGCTCCCAAACAGGATCCGCGAGGCTTCAACGGCTGTTTCCAGGTCGGCCTTTGAATGGACCATCGTGGTAATTTCTTCGGCCAGCCTTTGCTGCAATTCCCTCAAATGAGGTGATTGCCGGTGTTTGGCAACGAGGTCTTCAATTTCGTCTTTTTTCAGCAGCGTAAAAATCTTAATATAACGTTCGGCATCCTCATCGGACGTGTTCAGCCAGAACTGATAAAACTGGTACGGCGATGTCAGCGAAGGATCAAGCCACACATTTCCTGCTTCCGTTTTTCCAAACTTCGTACCGTCTGCTTTGGTGATCAGCGGACAGGTCATGGCAAAGGCCTCTCCACCTTCCTTGCGTCTGATCAGCTC
>CAZANK010000224.1:4714-6383 GCA_964486235.1 uncultured Prolixibacteraceae bacterium
ACATTGGGGATATCCGACTCAAAATCCATGAAACGGGCCAGTTGTTTTTTAATGCATTCCTGGTTATGCCGGAGCGTCGCCTCATCGAGCAGGTTCCTTTCCTGGGATTTGCCCGAAGGGTCTCCGATCATTCCGGTGGCGCCTCCTATCAAAGCGATGGGTTTGTGCCCGCAAAGCTGAAGGTGCTTCAGCATCATCACGCTCACCAGGTGCCCGATATGCAGGGAATCGGCTGTCGGGTCAATCCCGACATAAGCCACGGTCATTTCCTTTTCAAGTTGTTCTCTGGTCCCGGGCATGACATCATGGACCATTCCCCTCCAGGTCAGCTCATCAACAAAGTTCATGTCTTCAATTTTTATAAACGGCCACTCACTACGAAAAAATCCGGGCAAAGATACAAAATTGTCACGAACCGGCATGAGGCGGTAAACGCATTCGTTCGGGAACAGAAATCCTGGGTTCAGGTTACGATTTGTTTATCTTTTTTGCCATTTCCCTTATTTGGAAAATCCTCCTTGCTGAAATTCAGGAACGGGAAGATTGAAGGGGCAAAATTCTTCAGCGGCTCGTAAACCTGCGATTGCACCTTGTGTTCTTCGGGAATGATGTGGCGATGCCTGTCAAACTGGTCGAACAAAAGCAGCAAGATGCTCAGGATAAATGCAGATTTGACAATTCCGAAAAACAGTCCGGCCACGTGATTCAGGAAGCCAAGGGCAACCGCATCTGCCAATTTGCTCAAAGCCATTCCGGCCAGGTGGACTACAACCACGACGACGACCAGAATGATGAAAAAGCAGAGCAACCCCAGGTAGTCGGGATGCCACGAAAACGTATCTCCAATAAAACCAGCCAGGTAGCAGGAAAAATGGATCCCTCCCCAAATGCCGAGTATTAAGGCGGCGAGGGAAGCGACTTCAAAAATAAAGCCCTTCACAAAACCGCGGATTGCCGCAACGACCAGCAAAAGCCCCAAGATAATATCGATGTAATTCATGTCAGAGGTTGAATGACTATATGGTTAAATTTGCATGACGCACGGCGCACAACGTGTTTCTCCTCTTCCCCATGCTCTTTGCGCTGTGGATACTTGCGTCTTGATTTTCACAAAAGTATGAAAATTATCGTGCCATCGTCCTGCTGCATTTGAAAAAGACGTTGTGAAAAAGAATAAAATTACCCTATCTTTCGTCCGAAAAAAGTAACTTCGTTCAACCGATAAAAAGAACCTTATGCCCATTCTTAATTCGATCATCAACTGGATCAATTTTAAACGGCTCTATGAAATTGATCTTTTTAAAACGCATCCCGTCGAAACCCAGCGGGAAGTTCTGTTTGATCTGTTGGATGAGGCAAAAAACACCAGTTTTGGCGAAAAATACCGTTTCCGATCGATCGCTACGGAGCAGGAATTCAAAGAACGGGTTCCGCTTCAGGCGTACGAAGATTTCGCGGTCTTTGTTGAACGATTGATGAAAGGCGAAAAAAATCTTCTTTGGCCGGGAGAAATCAAATGGTTTGCCAAATCGTCGGGGACGACGAACGACAAAAGCAAGTTCATCCCCGTGAGCAAGCAGTCGCTCGAAGACGTTCATTACCGGGGCGTGAAGGACGTCTTTGCCCTTTACCTGAAAAACAATCCTGAATCGAAAGTACTCTCCGGCAA
>CAZANK010000225.1:0-6382 GCA_964486235.1 uncultured Prolixibacteraceae bacterium
CGCCGGCCGGACTGATCATCCTCGTTACCGGGGCGGGCGGAGTTTTAAAACAGATTCTGATTGACAGTGGAGTAGGTGCGATGCTGGCTGAAAGCATGGCTGACTCGGCCATCCCTCCCATCGTTCTGGCATACCTGATTGCCGCCGTTGTCAGGATCATCCAGGGCTCAGCGACCGTTTCCATGATTACGGCTGCCGGCATGATGGCGCCGCTGATCACGGTTTTTGACCTTCGTCAAATCGATAAGGCCCTTATTGTGATCGCCATTGCCGCCGGCGCGACAATTCTTTCCCATGTCAACGACAGCGGGTTCTGGCTGGTGGGAAAATACATGGGAATGAATGAAAAGGAAACACTTCGGTCCTGGACGATCATGGAAACCATCATCTCGGTGACCGGCTTCCTTCTTGTTTTGCTGTTCAGTGCCCTGATCTAGCCGCAGATACCCCGGGGTGATGAATCCGGCCGGCAGGTGAGGTCGCATGCCCGTGGCGGGATGGACTCTTTTGATTGCTTTTACCCGTTTATTACCTCGCCCGGTCATTGGGGAATAGGTTTGAGTGCTATCTTTGCAAAAACGAAGAAAATCGGATGGGGAAGTTCCGGAATTCTTTGGTATCAGATTTGTAGGAAGAAGATTCTTTTTTTACCGATAGTCAATGAAAAAACTGCTGTTTTATTACCTGGGGGGACTTGTTCTTCTCCTTGCTGCTTTTGCGTGCCACGATGATGATGATGATGATGACGTGGATGTTCCCGGGACAGTTCTTGCGACCAACAAGTGGATCAAAGAGAACATGGAATTGTACTATTACTGGAACGATGAACTGCCCCGTATCGACCAGACGCGCGAAAGCGATCCGGAGAAATACTTTCAAAGGCTGTTGTACAAGGACGACAAGTGGTCGTGGATCACCGATGATTACGCGTCATTGCAGGCTGATTATGATGGCGAACCGGTCACGATGGGTTATGATCCTACTTTTTATACATTCAGTGACGAAAAAAGCGTTTTCATGGTGGTGAATTACGTTTATCCGCAGTCGGCTGCGGCGGACGCCGGACTGAAGAGGGGCGATATCATTCTTTCGATCAACCAAACAGATTTGGATACCTCCAATTATTATGATCTTTTCTCAGGTAAAGTCTATTCGGTCCAATTAGGCGAAGCTGTTTTGCAGGGGCAGGGAGTCACCATTTACCAGACCGATGTTTCCCTGGACCTTACCGCCCGGATTACGGTGACCGACCCGGCGATCTCATACAGGGTGATCGATACGCTTGGATACAAGGTCGGCTATCTGGCTTATGTGGAATTTGTTGCCGGAGACAATAATGGCTTTCTGAGCACACTGGACCAGATTTTCAATGCGTTTAAATCGGAAGGCATTTCGGACCTGGTCGTTGACCTGCGGTATAATCCGGGCGGAGATAAAACGGCGGCCGGTCATCTGGCTTCTGTGATTGCCCCGGCTGCCATCGTCAACGCGAGGGATGTCATGGTAAACCTGAAATATAACGACGAACTTGAGGCGTATCTTCAAGAGGAGTATCCGGAGGAGCTGACCTACCGGTTTAGCAAGCTGGCTGCCAATATCAACTTGCAGCGGGTTTATTTCTTAACCACACGGGCGACTGCGTCGGCCAGTGAGCTGGTCATCACCGGACTGGATCCCTATATGGAGGTGGTGCAGATTGGTGAAGCCACTTACGGGAAATATGGAGGGGCCTGGGTCCTTCCCGACGATGATGAAAAATGGGCTGTGGTGCCGGTTGTGATGAAATATTCAAACGCGAACGGGTACACGGATTTTGCGGAAGGACTAATCCCGGACTTCCCGATGACGGACGACGTCGTTTTTTCCGTTCCTTTTGGCGATACCGCCGACCCGATGATCAAAAGAGCCATTGAAGATATCGCCGGAATTCCTCAAAGTGTTGCAACCCGTTCAGAATCAGATTTTCAGAAAATGTTTAAGAAGCTTATCCCTGAGAATAAGGAAGTCAATCGCCGGCGAAACCTGTATGTTCCGGTCACCGGGGACATGAGGTGTTTTATGCAAAAGGCAAATCATTAGATCAACTCTTCCGGATCGATAGCTTTGATGTCGGTGAGGTGGTTCATGATCGCGTAAACCGTTAGTCCCGAGATCGATTTAAGATTCTCCTGGTTGTCTGCGAAAAAGCCAACAATGGAAAGATGATTGTTTTTTCGCAGTTTCTTTTCTGTTTCGTCAGGTATCTGGCAATTTGCACCCAGGATGATGATCAGTGTTGGCCATTTCCGAAAACGAGCTCAGATCAGAGACACCGGCAAGCTGGGTGGTTCCCATATTGAAGTATTCCTGCAGAATCCAGGCTAATCCTTCTTCCGGCTATTGATACGGCAACCTGGTCAGCATATCTGCTACCTGATTGATGCCTTCCTCCAGCTTTTTGTCAACGAGCATTTTGATCATGATGTTCATGTCGGCGTGCAACGTCAGCTTCATCCTGGTCTGAGCGGGTGAAGCAGGCAGAAGCTGGATCCACAGGGTGACACCGACAGGCAACCCCCCTGAACTGGAAAGCTTGATGGTTTTCGCCGGTTCGCGTTCAATAATCCTGATTTCCGCGTTCCCCATGCCGGCTACCCGGAAACGGCAGGAATCCTGATCCGACTCGAAATTGCTGATCCCGAGCTGAGGGATTTTTTCGTTGATCGATGAAAGCAGTCCGTCGTTAATATACGGCGAAAGATTATCGAAATCAGACAGATAGCGGTAGACAGTTTCTTGCTTGTGATCAATGAGTTTGACGTCACTGACGTATTTCTGAATGCCCATTATTTTCCCCAGTTTGCCGGATCTTCACGCCATTGATTCAGCGATTCGATCTGTGATTCTTTAATATCTCCCGTTGCCAACGCAACATCCAACAGTACCTGATAACGACTTAACGTCGTCAGTTCCACACCTGCTTTTGCGAAATTCTCCTTCGCCAACGGGAAATTATAGGTAAATATGGCCAGCATCCCCAACACCTGTCCGCCAAAGTTGTGAATGGCATTGACGGTTTTCAGACTGCTCACTCCGGTCGAAACCAGGTCTTCGACGACCACGACTTTCTGACCGACCTTGAGATCGCCTTCAATGAGGTTCTCCAGCCCGTGACCTTTCGGCGTCGAACGAACATAAATGAACGGAAGTCCCAACTCCTGGGCGACCAGGGCACCATGAGCAATCGCTCCGGTTGCGACTCCGGCAATGACCTCTGCTTCCGGATATTTTTGCCGGATCAGCTTTACGAACTGATCCCTGATAAATGTCCGCGTTTCAGGATAAGACAGTAACTTCCGGTTATCACAGTAAATCGGGGCTTTCCACCCGGAGGCCCAGGTAAATGGATTTGAAGGTTGGATTTTTATTGTGTTAATTTGTACGAGTCTTTTGGTCACTTCCAGTTGGATGTCTTCCATAGTATGTGTGTTTAATATCAATTTGAGGCAAATGTACGAAGTTTTTTTTAATGAATGCCAGTTGTCGTTCGTGTCGGAAATGAATATTTCATCGAAAGACAATGTTGATCATATTGTTGAAATACAGACTTTTGCAGATTTTTCCGTGCTTTTAGGGGCTTTGGAAAGCGGCGATTGGAGACTGGCAGGGAGGGTTGATTGTGTGGTGGGACAGGGGTGGCCGGAAACGCTTGCCGAAAATTTGAGGCAAATACTGGCAGCCGGGGGATTGGTGAGCGACCGCCGCGGGCGTTTTCTTTTTATCAGGCGGTTTGGCCGGTGGGACCTGCCAAAGGGCGGAATTGAGGCCAATGAGTCGGCACCGGAGGCTGCCATCCGCGAGGTGCAGGAAGAATGCGGGCTGGACCAATTGGAAATAAGGAGAGAACTTCCGGCAACTTTTCACCTCTACCGTTCCCCGCATATTCACTCCGGAAGCAACTGGGTGCTGAAAAAGACGTTATGGTTTGAGATGTTTCATCATGGCAGCGGAGCGACTTCTCCTCAAACCGAGGAGGCGGTCGAATCGGTCCGATGGTTTGAACGGGAAGAACTGGAGGAGGTCTTCGCTTCCACGTATGCCAGTCTGAAAAAGATGTTGCGCGCCTATTTCAGGTAGTTTATTCTTCTTCCCTGGGAAGCGGATTTATGTTCATCGCTTTCGGAAGGAACATGCCGGCATCTCCCCCGTGCAGGATGATATCCCGCACGATCGACGAATTAATGGGAGTATGTTCAGGCATCGTTAAGAGAAAAACTGTTTCGATGAAAGGATATAGTTTTTTGTTCATCTGGGCAATCGCTCTTTCATATTCAAAGTCGGAAGAGGTACGCAGTCCGCGAAGAATATAGCCGGCACCGGCCGCTCTGCAGAAATCGACGGTCAACCCTTCGTGTTCCATCACCTCTATCCTGGGTTCATCGGCAAAAACCTGCCGAATCCATTGAAGACGCTGTGAAAGCGTGAAGAATGATTTCTTATTCGTATTGAACCCAATCATCACGATGATTTTATCAAACATGGGCAACGCACGCCGGACAATGCTTTCATGTCCAATCGTGAACGGATCGAACGACCCCGGAAACACAGCTACTTTATCCATGCAGGCAGTTTTTTAACGTACCAAATATAAAAGATAATCTTCGAAAATGAAGGATAATCGTGCTTTTATTGAACAGCAACAGGCCCTGACAGGGCCAGGCTGAAAAAATAACCTCTGAATAACGGATTGTACTCTGATCAGTAACCAGAATAAAGTTTAAGAAATACGCCATGACAACAACAAATAAACTTTCCGTACCCAGAGGTTAATGATGAGAAAAATGAAACGAACCAGTAATTACCTCGCAAATATGCGCATGATCTCATCTTTCATTGAGAGTTATAACAAACAAACACAGGAAGTTGTTTTCGTTGATGTGAAGAAATGTTTGGTCGCGAGAATGGAAAATGGCTGGATGACTGAAACGCTAAATGACCGAATAGCTGAATGGCTGAATGGTTAAACGGCATTAAGCCATATCGCCACACAACCATTTTGCAGTTTGAATTTGTCCGTTTTTTATTGCAGCGGCGCGGAGTAGGTTTCCACGTCGTTTTCGGTAATGGTTTTGTTCCCCAGGATGATTAATCTTTCAATGACATTCCTGAATTCCCGGATATTGCCTGTCCATTTGAACTGTTTCAGCCTTTCGATGGCATCAGGGGTGATGTTTTTTAGGGGCATGCCATATTCGGTACAAATTTGGTGGATAAAATAATGGGCCAGTTCCGGGATATCTTCCACCCGCTCATTCAGAGAAGGAACAGGGATCAGGATCACACTCAGCCGATGGTACAGGTCTTCCCTGAAGTTCCCCTTGTGGATTTCTTCGCTCAGGTTTTTGTTGGTCGCCGCGATGACCCTGACATCGACTTTGATCGGTTTATCGCCTCCCACCCGGGTGATGATGTTCTCCTGAAGCGCCCGAAGTACTTTTGCCTGTGCCGAAAGGCTCATGTCGCCTATCTCGTCGAGAAACAGCGTCCCTCCGTTGGCCTGTTCAAACTTGCCTTTGTGTTGTTTCAGCGCCGATGTGAACGCACCTTTTTCATGGCCAAAAAGTTCGCTTTCGATCAGTTCCGAAGGAATGGCCGCACAATTCACCTCTACGAAAGGGTCAGAGGCCCTGTGGCTTTTTTCATGAAGCCGGCGGGCAAGCAGTTCTTTCCCTGTTCCGTTTGCGCCGGTGATCAGGATCCTGGCGTCGGTGGGGGCCACCCGGTCGGCCATGTCCAACACCTTGGTCATCGCCGGTGAACTCCCGATGATCTCATACTTCTGACTGACTTTCTTTTTGAGAACTTTGGTCTCTGTCAGTAAACTGGACTTATCCATGGCATTCCGGATCGTGATCAGCAGGCGGTTCAGGTCAAGGGGTTTCTCGATGTAGTCAAACGCCCCTTTTTTGATCGATTCCACGGCCGTGTCGATGTTCCCGTGTCCTGAAATCATCACAACCGGCATGTCAGAATGAGCGAACTGGATTTTTTCCAGTACCTCAATGCCGTCCATGCCGGGCATTTTTATATCGCACAGAACCATGTCGTATCCATTTTTGCTGATCAGCTCCAGACCCTGGTTCCCGTCTTCGGCCAGGTCAACATCATATTTTTCATATTGCAGGATATCTTTCAGGGTATTCCTGATACTGCGTTCATCATCGATTACTAAAATCCGGGACATGTTGATTATTGATTATTGATTATTGATTATTGATGATTGATGATTGATGATTGATGATTGATGATTGGGCTGTTTTAGGGGTTTGTTATGTTTTTTTTGATACCTTGTCTCCCTGCAACCCTTCAACCCTTTAATCATTTTCCATTTATTAGTCAGCCA
>CAZANK010000226.1:0-6377 GCA_964486235.1 uncultured Prolixibacteraceae bacterium
AATTTTTCCGTCATCATGATCATCCTCCTGTTTTACGCTTTAAAGTTAACAACTCAAATGCAAACAGGGGCAGGAAATGATTTTTTATTCTTCCAAACCGATCGTTGCGGTGGTTTCATGAACTTCTGCCGGCGCCAGACGAATGGTGTCTTCAAACGCATTGACCGTTTCGACACACACAAACACGTGGTAAGCTTCATCCGGCAAATCAGGGATTTTTGCACAGGTCTCCTTCCAGGGATTCCAGACCGTGGTCACGTTGCTTCCTGTCTTGTCGATCCGGATCCTTCTTCGGAATACCGGGTCCGCGATGACCACCGGGGATACGGTGTCATAGTAATGCCGTGTTTCGGCTTGCTGGACCACAAGTCCCGGCGTTTCCTGAATGAAGTCGCCCGTTTGAAGCTGATCATGGTATTTCGTGTTTTGCAGCCCTTCAATCCGGATGTTTTCGATCGAAGACAGGGTGAAATAGGAGTGGAGGGCACAACCGTACTCAAACGGTTCGGTTGATGTGTTGGTGACCTTCAGGGAGGTGGTCAATTTTCGCCCGACACAGACGGTCAACTCGGCGCGGAAGTCATGCGGCCAAAAAGCCTTTGTCTTTTCCGAAGAACAAAGCTGCAGGCGGATCATGGTTTCTCCGTTAGGGAGGGAAGCAGTTTCCGCGACATTCCAGTACATGAGTCTCCCGAAGCCATGCATGGGTTTGTCAGGGTCGGTACTGTGAGGTCCGAACCAGGGGAAACACACGGGAATCCCTCCGCGAATCGGTGCGCCTTCCTCAAAGGTGCCCGCCGGGCTCACCCACAGCACTTCCATGGTAGTGTGAGGTTTGAAGCTGGTCACATGAGCGCCGTAGAGACAAATATCCGCATCGGC
The DNA here is from genome assembly GCA_964486235.1 of uncultured Prolixibacteraceae bacterium. GTDB lineage: Bacteria > Bacteroidota > Bacteroidia > Bacteroidales > Prolixibacteraceae > JBCFBK01. The sequence continues at coordinate 883 of CAZANK010000226.1, forward strand.
ATATTTGTTTGAAATGGTGGCAAAGATCAGGTCATTTTCCAGTTGGGCAAATCCTAATTCGCCTTCGATGCTAAATTGATCGTCCAGTTCGTCAATGTCAATCATGGTTCGTAAATTTATTCGTATAAGGTAATTTATTTCTTTTTTGATGATCCCCCTTCTACCTCTTTGAGATCGTCCGAGAGGTCATTGGCCAGGTCGGTATGCAGGAAATCTCCTTCTCGCGGCAGCATGAGCCTGAAGTCGTTGACCTGGTCAAGCCACAACAGGCCTTCCTCCATCTCGAATTCCAGCAAATGCCCGCCGAAAGTATGGTCGTCCGACAGAAAATGGAGGTGGTATCCCGGAACATTGATCCCCGTCACAAATGGCGGACAGTAGAATCCGCTAACGGTGCCGGTCACTGTTTCTTTTTCAAACTCGGGTTGATTTGCGGTAACTTCAATCAGCGGGCGGTAAGGTTTCTCCTGCGCCGGGACGCTTCTGGTTTTTACCCGGACGAATGTGCCATGCAGTTTTATCGCGTAAAACAGGTTGGCACTCATCATCAGGGTGTCGACAGCCGATTTAAACTCACCGTATGTCATGGCGGGCACCGGCATGTTCCTGTCGGGATGGAAATAAGTGACCGTCGCGAACGGCGTCAGCCCGTTTTTTTCAGGTCTGTAAACACTCCCGTCGGCTTTCACCTGGTAGAATGAACCATCCAGGAAGATCATCTCACCGTCGAGCGCCTGGAAAGTCCCGATGCCAAAATCGCCGTGGCGGGCCAGTTCTGATAAGGGAACCGTTCCGTCATAAACGCCCTGCATCAGCGCGTCGATGGTCGAAAACTGCACGACCTGTTGGGGATTTTCTTTCGAGCAGGAAGAAACCAGCCATAAAATGCCCAGGATTTTTACGCAACGCAGCAGAAACCGCATATCATTTACCATTTTGCGATTTATCATTTTATCAATTTTTCCGGTCTCCCGTTTCCGGTTTCCGGTTTCATGCCTGGAGTGCCGTTGCCTTATCCGGGAAAATGGCAAAAATGGAGCTGAACCCCGAGATGTCGAAGATTTCCCGGATGGATGGCTGCATGGCAAACAGCTTCAGCTTTCCCCCGGTGGTCATCATCTTTTTTTGCAAGGCCAGAAAAATGCGCAACCCTGAGCTGCTGATGTAATTCAGTCCGCTGCAATCCAGGTACATTTGTTTGACACTTCCATTCAATACGTCATTGACAGCGTTCTCAAATTCATTGTAGTTGGTGGTGTCAATTCTCCCTTCTACCTGAACAAAAGCGTCAGGGCCATTGGTTTCTGTGGTGATCTTCATGGTATGAAATTTTTTAAAAATAGAATTCTTTTTAAAAGGATGAAACAATTTAAGTGTTCCACGTTTTTACCATCGTCAACTGGTTTTTATTGCCGACGCGGTTGTACGCGACCTCGTTCATCACCTGCCTGATCAGAAAAATACCCAAACCGCCGATTGGCCTTTCCTCTACCGAAAGATGAAGATTGGGGTCCTCTTTTTGGGTCGGGTCGTAAGGCTTTCCGTCGTCGGTAACGACAACAACCATCGCCGTGCCTCTCCGTTCGAAATTAAGCCTGATTTCGTGTTCCGTATCTTTTTCAAACGCATAAAAGATCACGTTTGAAAGCGCTTCTTCCAGTGCCAGATTAACAGGAGGAATGACTGAGGGGGGCAGGTCCCATTCTTCTTCCAGCTTTTCCAGAAAGGCGACAAGGCGGTTTAATTCGCTGATGTCGTTCCGGATAACCAGGGTTTTATTTTTTTGAGTTTCTTCCATTGCAGGTTGTGCTCATCATGGTTAATCGTCCGACTGAACAGACCCGTATCTCACGGGCTTCATAAACTTTTTTCCGAAGATACGGCATTTTTCCTTAACCGCTGTTTCCGCGTTTCAATTGTGAAACTTATTTTTCCCATTCCCGATAAAATTTTTCGGATCCAGTCACCGTACAAAGCGGCATACAACAGGACATTCATCATCCAGATGATGAAGAGGTTAAAAGAGAGGGTGCTGACGACAAGATTTCCGATGATTTTTTCGGATGAAAGAAAATGCGCCCTTCCGTTTCGGAAATCAGGTTTTTTATAAACCGGCGCCGCTTTTTGCATGATACCGCTTCGGGTCTCCCGGTAATACTCCTTCGATCCCGCGTTCATCATCAAATCTTCGAGCGATTTGTTGTGGAATTTCATTTTTTGGGAATACAGGAAATTACTTCCTTCCGACTGTCTGATTGCCCTTATTCTCCTGTCCTTTTCCTTTTTTATCCGGTCGTATACGGTTTTGTGGTAATTTTTCAGGTTGTCCAGGTGCCGTTTTGCCGAGTCAGCGACAGACGGGGTAAACCCCGGGAGTGACAGGTTGCCGGTGACTGAAAAGGGAGGCAGCACCCCGGCCTGGTTCAGCTTGATCATTTCATTCCGGATCACGTTGAGCTTGTTCGTGATTTCACCTTCGGGTTTTTGTAATTTTATAAGTCCGGCAGCATGGTCGATCCGGCCGGTCAGTTCATTGATCAACAGGTCTGACAGATATTTTGCCCGGGACATTTGCTTTTCCTGCCCGAAGAACGCAGCCATATAGCCGTTTCCGGAAAACTGCGCCACCGCAAGGGCTTCGAAGGCCCAGCGCGACACCATGAGTTCTCCTTCAAAAGGAACAGCATCCCGGTCTGCCATCTTGTCCTGCAGGTCATCGAATTTCACGATGACGCCACAAAGCAGGATTTGAGGGATCAGCAGGAGGGGGATCAGGATATAGATGGTGACGACCGAGTCGAGAGCCGAAGAAATGTTCAGTCCCACCATGTTTGAGAATACCGCCACTGAAAAAAGGACCATCCAGTAGGGGAAATCCATCCCTTGAATTTCCAGGATGAAGTTGCCGGCCAAAACGAAGCAATAGGTCTGGAAGGCTGAAAGCAGCACCAGAAAGAGGATCTTTGAATTCAGGTAACTGAACCGGCTGAGATCGAGGAATGATTCCCGTTGCAGGATCTTCCGGTCTTTGATGATCTCTTCGGCGCTCACGCTCATACCCATGAACAACACCACGACAATGGCCATGAAGAGGTAAGAGATCAGGTTTTTATTCTCAAAGAAAACATAATTTCCGTCTTCGGCAAAGCGGGTAAAATAGCCAACGATCAACGCGAGCAACGGTGCTTCGATCATGTTGATCAGCAGGTATTGTTTGTCGGTGACTTTAATCCGGAGGTTGCGTTTCAGAAAGATGACGAACTGTTTTAACTTCCCCGGTTTTTTAAAGGACGATTTGGGGTTTTCCGTCCCGGCGTTTCCCGCTTTCACGTTTCCGGGTTCGACCTCTTTTTTATACCGCTGGTACCAGTCTTCGGGCGACAACTGACGTTCTGTCATTAAGTTGCCGGCTTCATCGATCTTCTTGGCTTCGACGATCTCCAGCACCTGTTCGGGATTGACATTGCCGCAATGCAAACATTCACATTCTTCCGCGTTGACATGGTCGATCGCCGTTTTGAAATAGATGATTGCGTCCAGCGGATTGCCGGTATAGATCGGCCTTCCTCCTTTGTCCATGATCCAAAGCTTATCGAACAGCTTAAAGATGGCCGAAGATGGCTGGTGAATATTGACCATAATGATTTTGCCTTTTCTTGCCTGTCCCTTCAGCAAAAGCATCACTTTTTCCGAATCCATTGACGACAGCCCCGAGGTGGGTTCGTCGACATATAAAATGGCTGGTTCACGGATGAGTTCCAGCGCGATATTGAGCCTTTTCCGCTGTCCGCCGCTGATATATTTCCGGAGCGGACTGCCTACCTTCAGATCTTTGAACTCCTCAAGTTCCAGTTCACGAAGGATCCGGGTCACCTTCCTGTTGATCTCTTCCTCCGTGTATCCGTCAAAACAGAGGCAGGCGTTGTAGTACAGGTTTTCCCGGACGGTCAGGTCTTCAAACAGCAGGTCGTCCTGGGGGACAAAACCGATGAGCCCCTGGATTTCCTTTTTATTTGTGTGGATGTCAAGGTCATTGATGAAAATATGGCCGCGATCGACGGGAATATTCCCGTTCAGGATGTTCAGCAACGTGGATTTGCCAACACCGCTTCCTCCCATGATGGCGATCAGTTGTCCGGAACGCTCGGAAAAGGAAAATGCGTGAAGCCCGTTATTGCTGTTCCTGAATTTAAACTCGACCTGGTCACCGCACAGGATAAAAGGTGCTGACTGGGCCTGATCGAAAAAGCAGGCGGCGATGTCCGAATAATAAACGGGCTGAATTCGTGGACCGCGGAGGATACCCCCTTCTTTGAACGCGTAAAAACGGTTGGGAATGATCGGGTTGCCTTCGAGCGAAATGGTTTCCTTCCCCTTAAAATTAAAGATGTAGCTGCCTGTTTGCGGAAGGAATAAAAACAGCAATTCGCCATCCAGGTTTTTTAGTTGAAGATGTTTCAGTTCCTGGTTCTCCAGCTTTTCTTCGGCGTTGATCAGCAGAAAGTCGGGCGAGGTTAATGTTTCGGGAGAAGCGGAAAAGATGAACTCCGTGTATTTTTTCTGATCGGCTTCGGAAATCGAAAACGCAGGTGCCAGTATCCGGAATAACTCTTCCGCATTTTCTGTTTCGCCGGTCCTTGAAAGTTCCATGAAGCGGAGGAACACCATGATCTGCTCCTGCCTGTGCAACCTGCTTTTGATCGAATTGGCAATCTTTTCGGCCTGTTGATTCATGTCGACGGGAAGAACCGGTTCCCCGTCAATACCATATAAGTCAAGCAGTTCTTCAAAAAGACGCAAATACTCTTCCGTAGACGAGATACCGAGATGCAACTTCAGGTAGGAAGAAAAGATCGATTGCGCGTTTGTCCTGCCCGATTTGCTCCTGACCGAAAAAATCGCAAAAAGGTTAATGAGTGCATTTAAGGTAATCTCATTCATCGGTTAGTTCGTCATTTTAAATGCGGAGTGCCGACCTCTCATCATGAAAAGAAGCAATCTGCACCATCCTGGAAAACAGATTGCTTCGTTCCGTCGCGCCCAATGGCACAACAGATTTAGTTGAAAATTTCGTTCCGGAACGATTCGATCATCGTGCTGACCTCATTCAGTTCCTTCTCGGTGAATTCAGGATGCCCCTCAAAGTAAGCGGCAATCACTTTCATTTTTTCATAATACGGCTTTACATCCTCATCTTCCGACATCATCTCGAGCAGCGAGAAGACACTTTTTGCACGCTCATCCTGGCGTCCGATGAATTCGATCATCGGCTTGTTGTTTTGTGCGAACATCGTGAGCTGCGTTAAGATATACAGCGCTTCGATGTTTGCGCCAATGAAATAGAGCGCATAGGTGTCGGGTTGATCGCTGGCGCTCAATCGTTGGTGCGCATAATTCATCATCTCATTGACCAGTACGTCGACCGAATCCTGATTTTCCGCATGATTCTGCAACCGCTTCCTGTAATTGATGAGCGAGGCAAATTCGTTTTCCAG
>CAZANK010000227.1:0-5313 GCA_964486235.1 uncultured Prolixibacteraceae bacterium
TTCGGAAGATGTGGCTCAGCACGATATGATCGCTTGCGCCTCTCCGGGCTGGAGCGACAAATATGATATCCCTACTGAAAGGATCACCAGGAATTGTGTTCTTGACAGCGCTTACCTGGTATCCCAGCTCATCCAGAGTAAACCTGCAGTCATCGTGATCGTCGGAGGAAGCTCCCTGGAAATGTTTGCCCGCGTGTTCGGTCCGTTCATGAAAGACCTGGATTACCTGGATTATCTTCCTGATAAAGAGGAAAATGCGTTGCCGGTGGTCAAAGAGACCTATCAGCTTTTAAAGGAGACGACTGAACGTGAAAAGTTTCTTCATATTCAGGTTGAAGGCTATGAATTGAAGTCAAGGATCGTGGTCTCCCCGCATTTTTCCTATTCCGATAATTTCGTCGAACAATCGCGGTTATCCCAGGTTGCATGGCAGGCTTTTGAGAAGGATTTTCCGGAAGATGCCCTGGTACTGAAAGAAGAAAAGCGGATCAAGGGGAATGAATGGAACGACATTGTCCCCATCCGGATTTATGGTAAGGACGATCCGGTTAGGGAAAAACTGAGTACATCTGCCTGGAGCGTTCTGATGGCCTATTATTATGATCCGATCCTGATGTTAGCGCAGGTATTGGAGCAGGAATACCATGCGGGACGGCTGGAGTATGATCCGGTGATCAACAGGCTGAAACGTGCGGAGGCTTCCTGCCGGTTTTGCGCCAACGACCTTTGGCAGTTCCCGGGAGGATGTCTTTACGGAAAAGACCGGGAAATACCTCCGGCCGAAGGTGAACTTGAGAGAATTGTCCGGCAGGTTATTCATCCGGACCTAATCTTTTAGGGGATGAGGGCGGCGAAAGAACTGAACGGCATTACCCTGAAGGCGTATGCCGGAACAACGGGAATTCTGCTTGCCTTTAACGTGACCGGTGAGCTGAGGAAGGATTTGTTGGGATTTGCAATCCGCCGGAAGATTGACGGAAAGGCATGGAAGTGGTTGCAGGGGTCACTCAGGTTTCCGGGCGAAGAAGTCGATCTGAAGCCTGTTAACTCGAATATTGCGCCTATTCAGAAATTCAGGTGGTCGGACTATGCGGTCTATCCGGAGACAAAGTATACCTATGAAGTTTGGGCGGTATACGGAAGTCCGGGGAACCTGAGCTACATTCAGGGTCCTGAAGTGACGGTGAAAACAGAATCGGTCAACCGGGGAAAGCACCGGATTGTGTTTAACCGGGCAGTGGCAGCAAGTCAGGCATATTCCAGAAGATTTGGGAAGACCAATCCGGACGATGAAAATGATCCCCGGTATCTGGAAGCGCGGGACTGGTTAAGCCGGGGGATGTTACAGCATATTGAGAAGTTCATCAAAAAGGCAAAAAACAGCGACTATGCCCTGGACCTGGCTTTATTTGAGTTTGAATATGATGGCTTCGTGGAACTGCTGAGGAAACAGTCGGATAAAGGAGTCCGGATCAGCATCATCTATCACGGGCAGCCGGGTGACGGGCAAACGCTTGCCAATGAGGAACATCTTAAGCCCATCGCGGATGAGTTCAAGAGGGCCAGACATACATCTGCCCTGTTCCATCAGAAATTTATTGTGCTGAAACAAAAGAATGAATCGGGCGAATATGTTCCCCGGGCCGTTCTTACGGGAACAGCCAATTTTACGCCGAACGGATTGTGGCGGCAGGCAAATGTGATCCATGTCATTTTCGACAGGCAACTGGCAAATGAATATGAAAAGCTGTACCGGCATTTGCTGACAAGTGACGGCTACAGCGACACAAAGAAGTTTATCAGGACAAATTTTCCCCTGCTGAAAGAAAGCAATCTGTTTCAGTCATTCAGTCCCCGGAGCGGTTATGTGGATATCGATCTGCTGGAAGAGATCCTGCATCAGGCTTCTTCCGAAGTTTTTATTTGTTCCGCATTTAAATTGCATGACCGTATCAGTGCCGCTCTGGACATCGATAATCCGAAAGTCTGCCGTTTCGGCCTCCAAAACAGCAGGAGTACGATCACCGGCATTCACAGGAACCGTTCCTTTGTAGTTCCTGCTTTTCTGAAGGAAGGACTGGAAGGCTTTTTGAAAGAGAGTACGGCAAAGCAAAAGGGTAACATCTATATCCACCTCAAAACGATCATTACCGATTTTACCACCAGTCGTCCGACGGTCATTGTCGGGTCGCATAACTTCAGCGAGCCTGCATCCGCAAAAAATGACGAGAATTTCGTCGTCATTAAAGGAGACACTGAGGTAGCCGACACCTACTTCTGTGAAATGATGCGTCTGTATGATCATTACCGGTTTCGTCATAACTTGAATAAAAAAGGCACAGGTAGTGACAGCCTGCTTTGCCTGAGGCCTGATGATTCCTGGACAAATGACTATTATGATCCCGGAAATCTGAAATATGATGAACGGATGAAATTTTCCGTCATCTGATTTAAAAAGAATGAGTTGTGCCCGTCCGGTACAGCTCATTCCCTTCTTCGTTTATTCGGACAACGGACGCGTGCACTTCAGATTGAGGGTGTCCGAAAATTTAAAACACTTTCGTTGTTTTTGGAATTTTTTATATCTTTCTTTGAAAAATGGGGGTTGTGATGAAAACAAACGATGTCGTTGTTGTTTTAAGCGGATTGGCTTTGCTGATCAGTTCATGCAAGCCGTTTTACCAGTGCGGGCAGTCAAGGCCTGAGAATTTTCGTGCGTCAAAGCGGATCATGGCGGTGATTGATGAAAGAGACAGTCTCTGTGGCACGCTGGAGGCAAGGGAGCGTGAGGTCAGTTTCCTGAAGAACACGGTTTCGGGGTTGAAGGAGAATGTGGCGGACCTGAATAAAACGCTTGCTGATACCAGGGAAAAATATGATGACCTGACTAATGAGAATCTTTCGCAGGCCGCGGAGTATAACCTCGCGTTAAAGCAAAAGGGAGAAGAGCTGGCCGAAAAGGAGGCTCTTTTGCTTCAGCGGGAAAGAACGCTTTATCAGCTGCAGGCAGAGATCGCGCGCCGGGATTCCATTAACCGGAGTTTAACGGATGTCTTGAGAAATGCGTTACTCGGATTTCAGTCGGACGAACTCTCGGTCGAAGTCAAAAACGGGAAGGTTTATGTCTCCATGTCCGACAAGCTGTTGTTCAGGTCGGGCAGCGCGGCGGTGGAGACCAAGGGAAAGGAAGCGATCAGGGTGTTGGCCGGTGTGCTGGATAAAAACCGGGACATCGATATCCTGATCGAGGGCCACACCGACAGCATTCCTATTCACACCGCTGTCTATAAAGATAACTGGGATTTAAGCGTGGCCAGGGCCACTTCGATCGTCCGGATCCTGACCACTGAGCATCAGATCGCTCCTACGCGTTTAACGGCGTCGGGAAAGGGCGAGTTTTCGCCCAAAGCGCCAAATTCCACCTCCGAAGGAAGAACGCTTAACCGCCGTACGGAGATTATACTGTCGCCCAGGCTGGATCAGATTATGCAGTTGCTGGAGAGGGACTAAACGGGGTATAGTTGGAACGAAGAACAGGATATTCAAAATACCGGACGACCGGAACAGACCGGACAGGATCGACACGGTCAGTATAAATGAACCAAATGAGTATGGGAAGTCAGAAGACAAAAAGAGTATTGCTGACCGGCGTATCGGGGTTTCTCGGTTCGCACACGGCCATTCAACTGCTTGAAAAAGAGTATGAGGTCGTTGGCACGTTGAGGGATATGAAACGTGCCGATGAGATCAGCGGGATGATTGCCCGGCACACCGCGAAGGTGGGGGCGCTGAAATTTGTGAAGGCAGACCTTCTTGACGAACAGATATGGAAGGTGCTGACGAAAGGCGTTGATTTTGTTCAGCATGTCGCTTCACCTTTTCCGCGCGAGCTTCCCCGGCACGAAGAAGACCTGATCCGTCCGGCCAGAGAAGGAGCGTTGAACGTGCTGAAGGCGGCTTCGGCAAACGGGGTGAAGCGGGTGGTGTTGACTTCATCCATTGCCGCGGTCATGTATGGCCGGGAGAGGGGAAAGCAAAGCGCGGTTTATGACGAAAGCAACTGGACAGACGTGAGCAACCGGAGCGACACCACGCCCTACTACCGGAGTAAGACGCTGGCGGAAAGGGCGGCGTGGGATTTCATGGCGAGCGACAAGAGCGGCATGGAACTGGTCTCGGTTTGTCCGGGTGCGATCCTGGGGCCAGTGCTGGAACGTGATTTTGGGACCTCGGCCAACATGGTGATCAAGATGCTCGATGGGAGCATGCCGGCGTTTCCAAAGCTGGGGTTTGAAATTGTCGATGTCAGGTCAGTGGCCGACCTGCTGATCCGGGCCATGGAAATGCCTCAGGCGGCCAACCAGCGTTTTCTGGGCACATCAGGATATGCCGGCTTTGCGGATATCGCGCGAATCCTCCGCGAGGCCTGGCCCGACCGAAAGATCCCTTCCCGGTCAGTTCCTTCATTCCTGGTAGTTCTGCTCTCGTTGTTCGACAAAACACTCAGGCCCGTTCTCAAGGATCTTGATACAACGCGGCGAGCCGACCATTCAAAGGCCGTCGACCTGTTACAATGGCAGCCCATCCCCAACGAGGAAGCGATTCTGTCGTGCGCACGAAGCCTGATTGATCTGGAGATTGTGCGCGTCTGAAAACAAAAAGACAGAATTGCCGAAGAGACGGTGAACAGGTTTTTTGCCTCTCCGTGTTTGCTTTTCTGACCGGAAATAGGCATATTTGAAAATCTAAATTTAGGAGGGGAGAAAGATGAAAGTTTGTTTTTTATGGATCATTTTTACGGTGCTGATCGGCTCAGAAGCCCTGTTGGCCCAGTCTGTCGTGCGTGGAATCGTCTATCAGGACGTGAATCTGAACAGCCGGAAGGACCGGAAAGAGAAAGGTATTGCCGGGGTGGCCGTGTCGAATGGAACAGATGTGGTGCAAACCGATGCGAATGGCAGGTATGAGCTGCCCTCGTCCGACGACCAGATCATTTTTGTCATTAAACCTGCAGGTTACCGGGTGCCTGTTAACGCATTCAACCAGCCGCAGTTTTACTATATTCATAAGCCTAACGGGTCGCCGGAGTTAAAGCATCCGGGGTCCCAGCCAACTGGTCCGCTTCCGAAATCGGTCGATTTTCCGTTGATCCCCGCAGTGTCGACCGACAGTTTCAGCATCCTGGTTTTTGGTGACCCGCAGACCGGCAACCTGCAGGACGTTGATTTTTTCAAGCGGGGTGTTGTTTCGGAACTGGCCGGTGTGAAAGGCGTTGAATTCGGGATCAGCATGGGTGACCAGGCGTTCGACAAC
>CAZANK010000227.1:5323-6361 GCA_964486235.1 uncultured Prolixibacteraceae bacterium
CATCAACCGTACATCGAGGCCCTTCAGCCGATCGGCGTACCCTGGTACAACGTGATCGGCAACCACGATGAGAATTATGATGTGGAGGATGATCGCTTGTCGGACGAGACCTTTGAGAGAAACTTCGGTCCGGCAAATTATTCCCTGAACCATGGGAAGGTTCATTTCATTGTCCTCGATGACATTCTTTATCCTGATCCGCGTGACGGAAGAGGCTATTGGGGCGGACTGCGAAAGGACCAGCTTCAGTTTATTGAAAACGACCTGAAATTTGTGCCGAAAGATCATGTGGTGGTGCTGGCTTTCCACATCCCGATCAGTGAACCCGGAGGAGGCGATTCGTTCAGGGATGAGGACCGGGAAAAGCTCTTTGACCTGATCAAGGACTATTCAAATACGCTTTCCATATCGGCGCATACGCACCTGCAACGGCAGGACTTCTTTTATCCGGAAGACGGCTGGCCGGGCAAGGACAGGCATTATCACTTTAACGTGGGCACGACCTCGGGCGACTGGTACAGCGGGCGACTGAATGAGCAAGGGGTACCGTTTGCCACCATGCGCGACGGCACTCCGAAAGGATATGCCTTTGTTGACTTTACCGGGAACCAGTACCGGATCAGGTATCAGGTTGCCGGGAAGCCCGCCGATTATCAGATGGAAATTTTCGCACCCAAGCTGGTTGAGCGAAACAAGCGCACAACGGCTGATTGCCGTCAACTTTTTCATGGGAAGCCCGCGTGATTCCGTGTTTTTCCGTGTTGACGGGGGCGAATGGGAGAGAATGAATAACGTGATCGATTATGACCCGGCATACCTCAACCTCCTGCACGAGTGGGATTTTACCGAGGTGCTCCTGGATGGACGCAGGCCTTCTAACCCGGTGTTCTGCAATCATATTTGGAAGGCGCGTGTTCCCACAGCGCTCGAAGACGGAGAACACACCATTGAGGTGCGGGCGCACGACCAGTTCGGCCAGACTTTTACGCAAACCAAAACGTACCGGGTTGCGTCAGGGAAACCTGCCGCGGGAAATTA
>CAZANK010000228.1:0-6332 GCA_964486235.1 uncultured Prolixibacteraceae bacterium
GGAATCATGATACGATCCCGGGATCGATCGAAGGCGATCTGAAAGAACAGGTGAGCATGCAGGTACTTCCATTGAAGAACAAAGCCGAACAGTTGCTCCTGTCGCTCGACTCTGCGATTACCGTGGTCACTTACATCTTTAATAAGGAGGCCCGCGAGAACCTGGCTGAAAGTTTTGAGCATATCAACCAGACCATTATGAACATTAAAGAGACTTCGGGGATGCTGAATGAACTCATGCAGTCACAATATGTCAATATTCAGGGGACCATCGCGAATCTGAAACAGATCACCGATACGCTGAATTCCAGCTCGGGCAGTTTTTCCAACATTGTTGAGAATGTTTCCGGCATCAGCGACAGCATCGCCTCGATGAATATCCGGCAGGTTCTCCTGGATGTTTCGCAGGCGACCGAAGGACTTCATTCCATCATTCAAAAGGTCAACAACAGTGAAGGTACGGCCGGTCTTCTGATCAATGACGAGGAACTGTACCGGAACCTGGCCCGACTGGGTGTGAGCCTGGACGGCCTGGTGAACGATCTTCGCAACAATCCAAAGCGCTACGTGCATTTTTCGGCGTTCGACCTGGGCAAACAGATTTACATCACGCCGCGAAAACCCGCCGAAGTCAAGGAATCGAAATACGTTTATAAAGTCAACCTGGTTTCCAGTCCCACGCGCGTGAACACCGAAAATCCCTTGTTCAAGCCATTTCAGCCGGTGGAAGAACTGGTCATCGCGGGCATTTATAATTATCTTACCGGTGGAACTTCCGATTTTGACGAAATCTCGGTACTGAGCGACCAGGCAAAGAAGGTTTTTCCGGATGCAAACGTTGTTGCGTTCAGGAACGAACGTCCGGTAAAACTGGAAAAAGCGCTGAAAAAAATAAATCAGTAGGATACGAACATAAAGAAAATTTAAGAATTGATCAGCAAACTCCTTTGCCCCCGTGACTTACGAAAAAGTTGATATTAATTAATTGATATACAAGGACTTGAATAATGTAGTTTTTTTTTAGAAAATAAGTCCCTGAGCCATACGGCGGTTATAATTATTTCCAGAAAGTCAAGTCATTTTTCATTTTTTTTATTATTTTTTTTTCAACAAATTTGTTTCCGGGAAAGCTTGAGGGGAGTTGTTTTGTCGAATTTTAAATTCTGCTTTTCGAAATGAATAATACGCATCATGCTGTATGGAAACGTTGTCTCGCTATTATTCGGGATAATGTTCCTGCAATAAGTTTCAAAACATGGTTTGAGCCTATTGTACCCCTAAAGATCGAAAGGCAGGTGCTGACGATTCAGGTACCAAGCCCCTTTTTTTACGAGTACCTGGAGGAGCAATACATTGATCTCCTGAGAAAGACCTTGAGGAAAGAGGTTGGTCAGGATGCCAAGCTGGAATATGTTGTCGTGATGAGTAATAACCATGCGGATTCGCAACCTTATACGGTTAAATACCCGACGAATAACAATTCGCGGATTCAGAATAAGCCGATGAATGTGCCGTTGAGCACGGAAGGCAAGTCCTCGATTAAAAACCCGTTTATTATTCCCGGTATTCAGAAGCTGCAGGTGGATCCGCAGTTGAAGAGGGAGAATACCTTTGAGAATTTCGTGGAAGGGGAATGTAACCGTCTGGCCCGCAGTGCGGGATACGCGGTTGCCCAAAACCCCGGGGGAACGGCGTTTAATCCGCTTATGATCTATGGGAATTCCGGGTTGGGAAAAACGCATCTGGCCCATGCTGTTGGGATTGAGGTCAAGGAGCGATTTCCGGACAAAGTTGTTTTGTATGTCAATTCGAACAAGTTTCAGACACAGTATACCGAAGCGACCCGTAACAATAACAGGAATGATTTTCTGCATTTCTACCAGATGATCGATGTCTTGATTCTGGATGATGTTCAGGAATTTGCCGGCAAGGAGAAGACTCAGGAAACCTTTTTTCATATTTTCAATCACCTGCATCAAAGCGGGAGGCAACTGATTTTGACATCCGACAAGCCTCCCATTGAACTGAAAGGAATGGAACAACGTTTATTATCCCGGTTTAAGTGGGGATTGACGGCCGACCTGCAGGTTCCTGATTTTGAGACCCGGATGGATATCTTAAAGCGGAAAACTTACAAAGACGGCATTGAAATCAGTGATGAAGTGCTTGAATACATCGCTTCTCACATCACCAACAATGTCAGGGAACTGGAAGGTGCGCTTGTATCCCTTTTGGCGCAGTCCATGTTGAATAAAAAGGAAATTACCCTGGAGCTGGCCAGTGAGATGGTCAATAAGCTTGTCAAAAATGCCACTAGGGAATTGTCCATTGATTATATTTCGAAAGTGGTATGTGATTATTTTAAGTTGCCGGTCACCCAACTGCAGACAAAAACCAGGAAGCGGGAGATCGTTCAGGCAAGGCAACTGGCGATGTATTTTTCAAAAAGTCTGACAAAAGAATCGCTGGCGTCGATTGGCCTGCAAATCGGGAATAAAGATCATGCCACCGTGTTACATGCCTGTAAAACTGTGAGTAACCTGATTGACACGGATAAGAATTTCCGGCTTTCGGCAGATGAAATCGAACGAAAACTAAAGATGTAGCAGGTGACCGACACCTATCTCACCATCGAAAAACCGTCGGAAGGGCAGTTCAAAGATAAGGGAAGCCGGTTTTTGGCTTTTGCCTGTCCGGTAGAATCGGAAGAAGAGATCAAGGAATACCTTCAGTCCCTGAAAAAAGAACATCATTCGGCCCGGCACCATTGTTTTGCGTGGAGGTTAGGCGCCGGAAAAGAACGGTTCAGGGCCAATGATGACGGTGAGCCTTCGTCGACCGGTGGCCGGCCGATCCTTGGCCAGATTCAAAAACTGGACTTAACCAACATCCTGGTTGTGGTTGTTCGTTATTTTGGGGGGACCCTGCTGGGCGTGAGCGGGCTGATCAACGCCTACAGTGCGGCAGCCGCGGATGCACTCCGCCAGGCCCGCATCCTGACAAAAACGGTCGAAATTTCCTTTTCTGTCGGCTTTGAGTACGTGCAGATGAACAAGGTGATGAAGCTATTTAAGGAAAGGGACCTGCCTCAGCACAAAACTGACTTTGACCTGCGGTGCACGATCCGGAGTTCGGTCAGGCAAGGCGAAGCACAGGAAGTTTTCGGCCTGTTCAGGCAAATCGAAGGAGTGATTGTTGTCCCGGGGAAATAAACACCCTGTTCAAAAATAACTGATAACAAGCGTATGAAGAAAGATTTGATTTCCATTATGGATTATACAAAGGGCGAGTACCTGCGTATTATGGAACTGGCGGCTGAATTTGAGGCTAACCCAAATCAGAAGCTTTTGGAGGGGAAGGTGGTGGCTTCGCTTTTTTTTGAGCCCTCCACCCGTACCCGTCTGAGCTTTGAAACGGCGATCAGCCGCTTAGGAGGACGAATCATTGGCTTTTCAGATTCCAATTCGTCGAGTGTGACCAAAGGCGAAACCCTGCATGACACGATCCGCATGGTTTCCAATTATGCCGATTTGATCGTCATGCGGCATCCGATGGAAGGAAGCGCCCGTTATGCCGCGGAAATATCGGGAGTTCCGGTTATTAATGCCGGCGACGGGGCGAATCAGCATCCCACGCAAACGCTGCTGGACATGTACTCGATCGTCAAAACCCAAAAAAGTCTTGATAACCTGAATATTTTCATGGTCGGTGACCTGAAATACGGACGAACCGTCCATTCCCTGCTGATGGCTGTTTCCCAGTTTCAGAATCCGATTTTCAACTTTATTGCTCCGGAAGAACTTCAAATCCCCGAGGAATACAAAATCTACCTGCGCGAAAAAGGGATCCGTTATTTTGAGCATCTTGAATTCACGGATATTATTTCGGCGGCCGATATCGTTTATATGACCCGCGTTCAGAAAGAACGGTTTTCGGATCCGATCGAATATGAAAAGGTCAAAAATGTTTACATCCTGAAGAACACCATGCTGGCCAATACCAAGTCCAACATGCGAATCCTGCACCCGCTGCCGCGCGTCAACGAGATCCATCCCGACGTGGACCGGAATGAAAAGGCCTATTATTTTGAACAGGCCCGAAATGGGGTCTTTACCCGTGAGGCCATTATTGCACATACCTTAAATTTAAAATAAACATGAAGGACCCGATAAAAAAGAAACTGAAACTGAAGGTGAGCGCCATCAGCGAGGGCACCGTCATCGATCACATTCCTTCAGAAAACCTGTTTAAGGTCATCTCCATCCTGAAACTGGATAAAACCAAAAATATGATTACGTTCGGAGCGAACCTCGACAGTGAAAAGATGGGAACCAAGTCCATTATCAAGATATCGCACAAGTTTTTTGAGGACGACGACATCAACAAGATCGCCTTGATCGCGCCGAATGCCAAGTTGAACATCATCCGTGACTATGAGGTGGTGGAAAAAAAGGTGGTTCAGGTACCCGACGAAGTCATCGGAATTGTGAAGTGCTTTAATCCGAAGTGCATCACCAACAATGAACCGGTTAACACCTCGTTCAGGGTGATCAGCAAGTCACCGCTGGCCCTGAAATGCAAGTATTGTGAAAAGATCACCTACGAAAATCAGATCGTGATCAGGAAGAGTAGTGAATAGGCAACTGCTACTCCACATACAGGACCAATCCCTTCAGGTATTCGCCTTCAGGATGGTAAATGTTCACAGGGTGATCGCAGGGTTGGGTCAACTGGTGCAGGATCCGGACCTGCCGGCCTGAGATGGCTGCACCGGAAAAAACAGCCTCTCTGAATTTCTCCCGGGAGACAACCTGGGAGCAACTGAATGTAAACACGATGCCCCCCGGTCGTATTTGTTCAAATGCCTTGGCATTCAACTTTTTGTACGCCTGAAGAGCCTGGCGGAGCACGTATTGGTGTTTGGCAAAAGCAGGCGGATCAAGGACAATCAGGTCGTACTTGTCGCTGATGTTCTGCATAAACCCAAATGCGTCGGCCGCATACGACCGGTGCCGCGGATCATTTGGAAAGTTAAGCTCCACGTTCCGGTTGGTCAGTTCAATCGCCCTTGCTGAGCTGTCGACCGAATGGACTAACCGCGCCCCGCCACGCAGGGCATAGCAAGAGAATCCGCCGCTATAGCAAAACATGTTCAGGACGTCGCGTTCCCGGGCATATTGACCTACCAGATTCCTGTTTTCACGCTGATCGATGAAGAAACCGGTTTTTTGTCCCTCCACCCAATCGACGTGAAACGCATTTCCATACTCCCTGACAACGACCGGACCGGATGTTCCCAAAAGATAATCGTTTCGCGGGTTTACAGGTGCTTTGAAAGGCAGTGTTTTCCCGCTTTTATCATAAACAGCCTGAAGCTGATCGCCCAAAAGCTCCTTCAGCAATTGCGCCAACGTTTCCCGGATGAGGTACATCCCGACAGAGTGAGCCTGGAGCACGGCAATCCCGTGATAAAAATCGATTACCAGGCCTGGCATCCCATCGCCCTCACCATGGACAAGGCGATAGACGTTCGTTTGTTCGCGGTCGGGCAAGCCCAGTGACGTTCTAAACGCGATGGCCCTGGCCAGCTTCTCTTTCCAGAATAACCGGTCAACAGGAACATCCCGAAATGAGATGACTCGGACGGCAATGGAACCGATCTGGTAATGTCCGGTCGCTAAAAAACTCCGGTTTGCTGAAACCACGCGGACAAGATCCCCCTCCCCGACCTGTCCTTCTGTTTTTTCAATCGCGCCTGAAAAAACCCAGGGGTGGAACCGTTGTAAGGATTGCCCCTTCCCTTTCTTCAGCACGACAACTGCCTTGACGTCTGTGATCATGGCGACGTCGATAAGGAATGATAAATCTTATATGAAATCCAGGCATCGGTAGCCGCGTAGCATTGCTGTGCTTCGGTCAGTGCATCCGACTCCCAGTTGGTCAACCGCTGCGATTTCGAGATTCTCACGCCCAGGACAATCCCTGCGATCTTCTTCAGACTGAAATCGTTGATCCCGTAGTCTTTCACTTCATGCTGAAGCTCGACAAAACCGGCCGGCGTAAACCGGCTGATCCGCTGCAATCCCTTGATGTCATCATGGATTGCCACGCCCACTTTGAGGATCTTCGGGCTTGAAAGAACTTTCTTCAGGGATTCCGGTAAGCCGATTTTATTTAACCTGAAAAGAAATGCTTTTTTCCCCGTCGCTAACTGCATCAGGGCGGCATCATTGATCTGTCCCCTTTTAAATGACGGCTTTGTTTCGGTGTCAAAGCCAATCATTTTCTCTTTCGACAAGTCATTTACTGCCGATTCAAGTTTGCTGATGTGAT
>CAZANK010000229.1:0-6321 GCA_964486235.1 uncultured Prolixibacteraceae bacterium
TCTCCCTTTGCATTTTCCCGGTATTCATGTCCGTCAGGAACAGGAGCGACGGGTTTTGAAGCCAGAATCCAGTCACCGGCTTTAAAGAAGTCGTCAAACTCTTTTTCGGTTGCATTACCGGTCAAGTCTCCCGCAAATATTAAAAAAGAAGCATCCGGTACTTTCATAATGGCCTGCCTGATTACCCGCGGGTATAAGCTATTCAGCCCATATTGAGCATCACCAAAGTATACTAAAGAAAATGAAGGATCAGATTCCTGACGTGCTGTTTTGAACTGAAACCATTCGCTCCAACACCCGTTATTCCCAACCCTGTATAAATATCTGGTATTTGATTTGAGATCTGAAAATATGGCCCTGTGATAGTTCTTTTCAGTCCCGTAGTCATTATAAATCTGACTGGTTGCTTTTACGGTTTGGGGGTGATGAATATTGTTCAGATTGATATCGTGTGTCTCAACAATTATCTGAGCTTCGCCATCCTCTGTATTTTTTGAAGACCGCCATGTGACCGCTTGTCGGGTTGCCGGGGATTCGGTTATACCCAGCGCGATCCATTCAGGCTGATTGCCTTCACTGTCATTCTTTTCCTGAGCATAAGAGATTTTCAGATGAAAGGCAGCGAGATACAGAATTAAAAAAAAGGTCAGATTTCTCATGGATCGTTAAAATTTATTTGTTTAATTTTTTTATTCCAAATGGCTGTGTACCAACAATTACTTTTCCGCTGTCACCAAATAAGACAGCGCGTACATAATTAGATCCCTCAGGTAATCTGTTCAAAACCACATGGTCTCCTTTGGACACTGTTTTTCCGCCTGATACCCATACAATTGAATCCTGTCCCTCGGCTTGAATGCGTATTATTCCCCGGTTTGGTTGTACATCAATGGATTTGATTTCGGGGACAGCAGAAGAGCTTCCGGGTTTTTCACCGGCGGTCGATACAAAAAAGAGAAGACCCTGTTCCATGCCACGTCTGACCCAGTCTTCACTTAGTTCCGGGAGTATAAACATATTCCAGTTACGTCCGAAGTGATTGATCGTATGGGTATCGTCATTTGAAAATCCCCAAACAGGCCTTTCAGGCATCATATTTACCAATAAGGAATCCCAGATTTCAATACACCTGATTTCTCCGCCGTTGTATAACTCCATTCCTTTGAGACAACTAAACTTACGGTAGAAGCTAAGGTACCATTGTGTTGAGAAATCGTATCTGCCGGGGTGCATGAACATAGCAATCCCATTCTTTTCTGAGATGGCCTGCAGGGTTTCCTCTCCGGTAATTGTCAAATCAGAATGATCGCTGAAATAACTTCCCATGTCATGCTTACCCAATTCATCGTGACTTTTATTCAGTGTAATTTCATTTCCCTGAATGGAGACCATCCCCAGTGAAGATGGATCGCGGTTTTCAAATATCAGGGCTTCGGGAGTTATGCCACGACTTTCATAACTTGGATTTTCGGGTTTTACACCGCTTAACGCGTATGCATTGCGGATACTGCAAAGCTGACTGGGTTGCATCCCGGCAAACTTTTCCCAGGGATAACTTACATTGTTGTGATCGGTAATGGAAAGAATCGTGTAGTCGTTTTGATGATATAAATCGACGACTGCCTGCGGGCTCATCGATCCATCGCTTATCGTACTATGTGTGTGTAAGTTAGCCTTGTATTGCTGAAAACTACCCCAATCAACATCCTGATATGGATTCATAATTTCCCACTCAGGCCGGCACGCGGGAAAAACAACGGTCGCAAATGCCAGGATAAACGATAATTGACGATAAAAATTGAAATCACCTTTCGGAGAGATTAGGGTATAAAAACGCATATTTCTGTTCATTTTTTTCATTTTAATGGTATCGATCACTAAACGTATAGTAAGTAGTTTTTCGTTGGGCCCAATTGTTTGAAAGAATTCCTGCTTTAGTTCTGCCGATCTGCGACCTGAAAGGTATAAAGCGTCGTATTTCTTAAATAGAACCTGATGTACACCGGTTTTCCTTTTAGTTCAGAAAGATCCGATTTCCCTTTCCAGGAAATGGTTTGGTGAAATGATTCATTTACAGTGATCGGGTCACAGTCGTTCATGGAAAAACCAGGATAAGGCAGGGCCGCGGTTTGATCGACTGCCGGTTGAAGTAACTCTGCCCGAATTTGACTACCTAAAACAGGCGGAGGATTTTGAAGAGCTGATCGGAAATTGATCCCTATTCTGTTTCCTTCGAGGATAAACTGTCGTGTAAGCAGGAAACCTCCTTCCGGGCCTGCCTGTAACCCGATAAAACGATCTTTGCCGATGAATGCAAGACCTGTCCCACTAAACCTGGGTATATCCGTTTCTTCTTCGCGTCCGTAGAACCCCTGTGGGGTATTTCCTCCGCTATAGTAAATCTTTATTTGTTGACCAACCGGGATCACGGAAATGCTTCCAATAGAACCGGCATCCCATTCCCCGGGTTCTCCATTTTTTATAAAACAAGGTCGTTGAGAGAGTCTGTCCCAGTCAAATCCGTCTCTGCTCCACATCAGATGATTCCTTCTGGGAACGGAAATTGTTAAGTTATCCATCAGGTGCAGAAATCCGAAGTAGATTCCCTGGTACCTGGTTACTGTTGCCCAATCGATATCCATGTTATTCCCGACCTGCGTAATCGGCAAATCATCCAATTCATCCAAAACAACGATATTACGCGGGTAAGTCCATTGCTTCATATCCTTACTGATCGCGAGGGAGAACCTCCGTTTCGTATTTCGGTCCATATAGAAACCATCATCTTTATTGTTCGCCAGAGCCTGTGTGGGCGGCCTGCGATAAAGCATCCAGATTGCCTTATCCGGATTGTAAACGATCGAATACGAGCCATCGGATGCACCGCGAAACAGAACCGGTTCCGGCGCCAACGACCATCTTTTTCCATCCGGAGAAAACATTCGGACCAGGCAGCGGATACTGTCGCCGGGAGGTGTCATTTTCACGAGGGCAACATACCGTTGCGAAGAGTTTCCACTCAGTGTATCCAGGTAAATATCCTCGAGAAGCGCCGTTCCGTCATCCTTGTGTAAAACAATGTTTGTTTTCAAACCTTTGTACGGGAAAAAATTCAGTTCCGGTTTTACCCAATGAATCCCGTCTTTGCTCTCGGCATATAAGGTGGAATAGTTATAGCCGGTTTCAATTCCTGGTTCTCTGCGATAGGTAAGGTACCAACCTTTATACAGCTTTTCTGTCGGATCAAAGAGGATATGACGCAGGATGGTTCCGCTCCAGGAAGTGGAATTTAATTCCCACGGTTTACCGGTATCAATTTTCAAGGGGTTTTCAGCATACTTTTCAACAGGTCCGATTTCCCGCTTCAGTCCATACTTATCTTCAACGATGTAATCGTCAAAGACAAACTGGATATTTGTCTTTATGATCAGGGGTGTCCCTGTAAAATAACGTTCTCTCCACGAGTTACTGTGGTCTTGTCCGTACATTAATACGGGGATCATGAAACATATAAATTTACCAACCAAATTCCTTTTCATTGTTTTAAAACCACTATGAATTTATGTTTATAAGAGGAGTATGCCGAACAGATCATGAAGAACCAATAAGCTATTCAGTTTTTCCGGCAATGGATTTTGTTCCCATTGCCGGAAAATCACAGGATGTCCGTTTAACTATTAGTATCCGGAGTTTTGTTTCAAATTAGGATTGGCATCAATCTGTGGCTGAGGAATCGGAAATACCGAATGTTTTGGTAACTGCACTTCAAAATCAGGAATATACGGAGGATTGAATTCTTTTAATTCCGCCCTCTTAAGTAATCCCCATCTTTTAAGATCGTACCAGCGGATCCCTTCTGCAAAAGTTCATGCCAACGCTCAATGACAATCGCTTCAAAAAACTGAGATTTCGAAAGTCCTGACAACGGAGCTAAACCGGCGCGATTTCTTACTTTATTAATTCCGGAATAAGCATCATTGTTCGGGCCATTATTAGCCTCATTAACTGCTTCTGCATAACTCAACAGAACATCAGCATAGCGAATCAAAGGGAAGTTTGTACTTTGATTGTTGTGAGAGATCGGGCCATTTACCGGATCCAAGTATTTTTCGTGCATCACCCTGTCATTGACATAATGTGTTGCTCCCGTCTTTCTGTTTACATAGGCTCCGGTGTATACCAACGGGGTGCCATACAGACTTTCTGTTACCCGTTTGTCACCGCTTTCAAAGGAATGATACAGTAAGAACGTCATGGGTAATTGTCCGTAACCTCTTGCGGCCCCTGTCGGTACCGGATTTAGGTTAAATTCTGTATATAAAGATGATACCACCGCAGAATTCGCTTCGCATTGAAATGAGAAAATATCTTCCTTCTTGTTCTTATTCGCAGGTAAGAACGCTTCATAGTATTTCTCCCATAAATCGTAGCCTTCATGGTCGATCACCTCCTTGAGTTTAGCCGCGGCATTTGAATAATCATTCGCCTCTTTCGCCTCGGAGTTTCCCTTTGCGAGATAGACGAATCCCAGCAACGCTTTGGCAGACCCTCTGCTCACTCGTCCCGGTTGCGCATAGGAGTCTTTCCAATTCGGGAGCATCTTTTCCGCGTCAGTTAAATCTGAAATAATCTGTGAATAAAGCTCAGGAATCGTCGAATTGGAAGGAAATAGCTCTACTTCATTGAAGGTATTCAGCAGAGGAACAGGTCCAAAACTCATCATGTGCTTAAAATAGAACCATGCTCTTAAAAATAAAGCTTCCCCCGTTTTATAATCAATAAACTGTTTTTCATTGGCAATCCCCAAAGTTCCCACAGCGGGAAGATTATCCAAAACCATATTGGCTCTCGCGATACCGGTTGTATAAGCATTCCAAGCTGTACTTATATCACCATTCGTTGGATTGAATCCAAATATGGAAAGTTCCCAGCGACTCCCCGCGGAAGCAGGAATCCACATTTCATCAGAAGGCATTCCGTAGATCATCGCATAATTTCTCCCGTTATATAAACCATTGCCGGCATTATAGATTCCGTTAACCGCTTGTTCAAAACCAGCAGAATTTTGCAGTAATTTCTGGGGGTCTGTGAAGGTTTTTATATCTTCTTCCAAAAAACTGTCGCAACCGGGCAGGAATGCTGCAAGAATGAATATCAGGTAATATCTGCTTTTTTTCATGATTTCTTTTTTAAAAGATTATATTAAATCCTAAAGTAAATGTTTTATAGGTCGGGTATCCGCCAAACTCAACATTAAAGATTCCAGGAGCACCTCCCCCGGCATCAATGTCCGGATTGACCCCGGTATAATTCGTTAACGTAAACAGATTGGTTGCAGAGATGTAAACATGCAGTTTTTCGATCCTTTTCATCTTTGATAGTACACCGGAAGGGAGCGAGTAGCCCAAAGAGACTTCCCGGAGACGAAGGTATGAACCATCTTCAATCCACATCCCATCTGAAAAATAGTATCCCATGTTGGAATCGATCCGGGGTACTGTTGCCGACGGATTCTCAGGTGTCCAGTAATTCTTGAATTCCTTTATTTTATTGGTGGTGGCCCGAACCGGAGCTAAAGTGTGATAACGGTCGGCATTTAATATATCATTTCCGTAGACATAATCAAAAAATACAGATGCGTCGAATTGTTTAAAGGAGAATGTGTTGTTCCAGCCGCCGAAAAATTTCGGTAACGCCTTTCCGATGACGACCCGGTCCAGATCAGTAATATCATCATCGTTATTCTGATCAACGTACCGGATATCTCCTGGTCTTACGTTATTTCCATAAAGTTTTGGCATTTTTTCCAATCCTTCAAGATCTGAAATTTGCCACAATCCATTTTCTTTGAGTCCATAGAATGATCCAAGGGGTTGTCCTACTTTTATTTGTAGTGTGCCTCCTTCACCCGCCTCTTTAATGATTTCATCAAGAGTCCCGATGTTGGTTACATTTTGTTTTTGAAAAGCAATATTGAGATCAGAAACCCATCCGAACTTACCGTCCGAAATCACCGCATTGATATTGATCTCGAGACCTTTATTCTCTAAATTTCCTGTATTTCTCGTCACACTTGAAACGCCGCTTGTACTTGGAACAGGAACTTCAAAAAACAGGTTCGATGTCTCTTTCTGGTAATAATCCATCACCAAGGCTAATCTGCCTTTCAGGAATGACGCTTCTAACCCAAGATCAAGCTGACTTACTTCTTCCCATCGTAAATCCGGTACCGCCAGGGATGTAGGACGATAACCTATCACTTGTGAACTGTTGATATTGTAGGCATTATATGAGGATAACCGGGCATGTGAAGAATAGGCA